>NZ_JANSIO010000490.1:13803-13883 GCF_047462195.1 Synechococcus sp. R3-13
CCTGCTCAAGGAAGTGTTTGACCGCATGACGGAGAAGAAAATCCGCCTTACGGTCAGCGACCGCTTCAAAGACTTGGTGG
>NZ_JANSIO010000491.1:0-4549 GCF_047462195.1 Synechococcus sp. R3-13
CGGGGCTTGAACCCAGTTTTTTGGTCAACTCATACCGACAGCGTCCTCTACTTCCCCTGCCTCTCAAGGGCAGAAAGGCCCAAAAGATGGGCGCGTTGCAAAAATGACAACTGATCCAGAACAAGCTGGTCTGGTTTTTACAGTCAATTCAGTTGAGGGTGAGACGGCATTACAGGTGAGATGGCATGGACGCAGACCTCAAATCGCAAAAGGCTTTCTTGGAGCTAGCCTGCAAGGAAGGCTAGAATCTTTTACTATGGGTAATCCTCTCCAGCCGCTCCCTTAGCCGCACTGTGCCAGCATGTATACCATTTCCGACTTTGACCGCCTGATCCAGTTTCTCCCAGTGGAGATCCGCCCTGAAGTGCAGATCGAGATCGGCACCCCTGACCAGTCTCGGGTTGTGCAGCCGTTGTGGCGCTTCCCCTGGCAAAAGTACTCTCGCTTCGCCATTGACCTCAGCCGTTGGCAGAAGCTGAGCCCTGACCAGCAGAAGATCTACTTCTTGCGAGAAGCGGTGATGGCCACAGAGCTGGCTTTGGGGGATAACTGGTCGGCGTTGTTGCTGTATCCCGCCTTGATCGGGGCCGGCAGCATGGGCATTTTGGTGGAGCTGCAGATGGGAGACAACCTCGGTGTTGGCCTAGCAGCCGGGTTGGCCGCTTCGGCGGTGTTTCTGTTGCGCAAAGCGGAAAAGGGGCAAAAAGCACAAGTTGCAGCCGATGAATTTGCCGTGCGCTACGCCTCGCAAAACGGCTACAGCTCCGAGCAGGCCGCTGCCATCCTGCTGAGTGCGTTGCAACAGGTGGCCATGCTGGAAGATCGCGTTAAAAATGACTACGACACCACCATGCGCCGCCGCAACCTGGAGTTTTTGGCGCAGCGGGGCCTGGGATCCGGCACTCTAACCATCAACCCCAAGTACCGCAACAAAGGCCAGAGCTCCAACCCCAATCCTTACCAAAACCCCTTCCAGCGCTGAGTCTTCAAGGCATGCGCAGCTCCCCTTCTACCTCGAGGCGGGTGTAGGGGCCGACGCGAAGGAAGCGCTCTCCCAGCATCTCGGCGGCGGCAGGCTGGATCCAGCCCATGCGCTGCAGCAGGTGCAAAGCCAAAGCATATTTGGCCCGTGCAGCTCCATCCTGAACCTTGATGGCCAGGCCCATGCCTTCCCCTACCCGGCCAATGCATTGGATCCCTTCAGCACCCGATTTGCTCACCAGATCCCCTTGAGTGGCCCGCATCAATTCCGTGTCGAAACACCCCTGTCCGGCCACCATCTCCGGGTGATGGGTCATGGCCCGTGCTACCGATTCCAAGTCGGGCCGCTCGCCGGCGGTCAGTTGGGCGAATAGAGAAGCCAGGTGGTTCAGTTGCAATTGGTAGGTGGGCACCCCACAGTCATCCCGCGCAAACAAAAACTCCTCCGAGGGCATTTGCAGCAAATCCGCCAGCTTGGCCCGCACCAGCGCTTGCACCGGATGCTGCCGCTGGGCGTAGTCTGACAAGGTCCAGTTTTGGGCGCGGCTGGCCACGAGCATGCCAGCATGTTTGCCGGAGCAGTTGTGGCACAGGGGGCTGGGCTTGCCGGGTGGGGTGGGGCAGACCAGCAAATCGGGAGACAGATCGGCCCGCCACAGTATGCTGAACACCTGCCGCGCATGAGCCGTGGTGCCCTGATGGGATCCGCACATGATGGCAATATCTTTCTCGCTGAGGCGGTAGCGCTCGCGGATGCCGGTGGAGAGCATGGCCAGCGCTTGGAAAGGTTTGAGGGCAGAACGGGCAAAAACAGGGGTGGTGCTGTTGCCGGCCATGGCCAGAGAACGCCCGCGGCTATCGGCCACGACAGCTTGGCAATGATGGATAGATTCGGTCAACCCCTCCCGCAAGACATGGATTAAGAGTTCAGGGGCGGTGGAACGATTCTCAAATGACATGAAAACCTGGGAAAGGGCTGACGAAGCTGGGAAAGAGGGTGTGTACTCTTCAAATCATACGCGCAGATCCTACGCGAGAAGTTGGCGGGATCCCCTAAAGTAGCAAAATGGAACCCTTCCGCTCGGATCCCTGACCTCTGCCATGTCCTCCAATCCCCTGGTGTTTTTGGTCTGTCACGGCAGCCGGGATCCCGATTATCAGCAGGCTTTGGCAGATTTGTTGGCCCGGGTGCAGCAGCAGCTGGCTCCCCAGCCGGTGGAGCTGGCCCAGTTGGAAGGTCAGCCTCTCACCCTGGCCGAACAGATTCAAGGACGGCTGGCAGCTTGGCTGGGCGCAGGCCGATCTCCCGATCAAGTGGTGCTGCTGTCGCTGTTTATGGGCGAGGGATCCCATGTGGAAGAGGATTTACCGGCTGCGGTGAAGCAGGTTCAAGCTCGCTGGCCGCGCCTGCCCATCCGGTTAACACCCCCCATTGGCCAGCACCCGGCCCTCCTGGATCTGTTGGTGGCTCGCATTCTGGCTCCACAGCCCTCTTGCTTTGCAACGCTCAGGCAATCCGGCGAACGGGCAGATGCCTGGATTGTGCTTGGCCATGGCAGCCGTCTGCCGGGGTTTGCCGCCCAGCTCCAAGCCGGGATCCAAACTGTGCAACGGCGCTTGCCCGAGATCCCCTTGCATGTGGCTTTTGCTGCCCAGTCCCCCACCTTAGAAGCGGTCGTGATCCATTGCTTGCGCCTTAGCCAGTGCCGTCTACGGGTGCTGCCGTTTTTTCTCTTTCCAGGCGGTCTGCTGCGCGCCCTACAAGAACAGGCTCAGCGATTACAGCGGGAATGGCCTCTGCTCCAAATCCAGGTGGAGCCGCCCCTCTGGCGGGATCCTCAACTGATGCAGGCCATTGTGGAGACACTCCAGGCTTTTAGCCCGGCGCTGGAATAGCCGAATCTTTCCCATTCCCTCAAAATGGATATTTCCAACAGCAATGACGCGACCAGGACTTGAGATGGGCAAAGTGTATTTGGTGGGGGCAGGGCCTGGGGATCCAGGGCTGCTGACGGTGAAGGGAAAGGCGCTACTCGCCCACGCGGATGTGGTCATCTACGATGCTCTGGTGGGATCCTCCATCCTGGAGCTGATCCCGCCGACGGCAGAACGGATCTATGCTGGCAAACACTGCGGCGCTCACACCTTGCCCCAGGAGCAGATCACAGCCTTGCTGATGGAGAAAGCTCGGACGGCAGCCGTGGTGGTGCGGCTCAAAGGGGGGGATCCCTTCATCTTTGGGCGAGGCGGCGAGGAGATGTTGGCTCTGGTGCAGGCCGGGATCCCAGTGGAGGTGGTGCCGGGAATTACGGCGGGCATTGCCGCCAGCGCCTATGCCGGGATCCCTCTCACCCATCGCGACCTCAGCTCCTCAGTTGCTTTTGTAACCGGACACGAGGCGGCAGGGAAATACCGCCCTCAGGTCAATTGGCGGGCTTTGGCCGGGGCGGTGGAAACCCTGGTGATCTACATGGGCATGCACAACCTCAGCCACATTGCCGCTGAATTGTTGGCCGGAGGGAAAGCTCCCGATACCCCGGTTGCCCTGATCCGCTGGGGCACCACCCCTGAGCAAGAGATTCATCTGCTCCGCCTGCAGACTCTGGCTGGGCAGCCCTCGCCCGTAGCACCGCCTTCAATTGTTGTGGTGGGAGCGGTGGTCAGCCTGGCCAGCTTGTTGCCCACTTTGCGTCCGCCAGTCTCGTATTGCTCCGCAGCGCTTGCGCAACCGGAATCTCCATGAACGCCTTCTTTCGCAAGTTGGGTGCCCTCTTCTCCGCCTACTACGCCTACATGCTGGAGTACCGGGCCGAGCTGATCCTGTGGGTGTTGGCCGGATCCCTGCCCCTGATCATGATGGGGGTGTGGAGCGAGGCAGCCCGCTCAGGAGACTTCTCGCTGTCTGCTCTGGAGTTCATCCGCTACTTTCTGGCGGTGTTCCTGGTGCGCCAGTTCACCATCGTCTGGGTCATCTGGGACTTTGAGCGAGAGGTGGTCGAAGGCAAATTATCTCCTCGCCTGTTGCAGCCTCTGGATCCCGCTTGGCACCATGTGGCCAGCCACCTGATGGAGCGCTTGGCCCGTCTCCCCTTTACCCTGGTTTTAATCGCCCTTTTCTTCGTCCTCTACCCCCGTGCCTTTTGGATCCCCTCTTGGGCCCAGGCGGGGCTGGGATCCCTGGCCATTCTCCTGGCTTTTGCCCTGCGCTTTCTCATGCAGTACACCCTGGCGCTGCTGGCCTTTTGGGTGGAACGGGTGACGGCCTTGGAGCAATTCCATTTTTTGGTGTACTTGTTTTTCTCGGGGGTGATCGCTCCTCTGGAGGTGTTCCCACCACCCGTGCGCCAGGTCTTGGCCTGGACACCCTTCCCCTACCTGGTGCATTTTCCCGCCAGCCTCTGGGCAGGGATCCCGGTGGATATTCTGGGCGGCTTTGGCATGGGCCTGGCCTGGACGGGCCTGCTCTGGCTGGCCAATCGCTGGTTGTGGCGCAAAGGCTTGCAACAGTACTCGGGAATGGGAGCTTAGAGGGCCAGGTTCAGCTAGAAATCGCAGGAGCCCCGCACTG
>NZ_JANSIO010000492.1:0-739 GCF_047462195.1 Synechococcus sp. R3-13
GGCGATCCCCTGCTGTAGGGCTTTGCCCACCAGCCCAATGCGCAGCGGCGTTTCAAAAAATTCGGGGAAAAGGGTAAGGATATCGAACCGCACAGGACTCAGGACGAGGTGCGCAACCGCTCCAAATCCAGGCGCAAGGACTCAATCTGATGGATCAGCTCCATCAACTCAGCCATCTCTTCTCTGGAGATAGCCGGCTTGTTGGGGGAGGAAGCTGGTGTCGGGGGAGCATTCTCGACAGGCGCTTCAGAGTCAGGACTTGCCGAGGGGGCGTTGGCGGCTGGATCCCTGAGACTCTCAACGTAACGAATTGCCTCCTGCTCGATCAACTCTCCCTTTTGCTCCAGCTCCGCCGCCAGTTGTCCCAAGTCCATCGAAAGGCGGTTGAGGTTTTCGGTGCGCTTTTCCGGGTCTTGCAGGATCTCCACCAGAGCGGTGGCCGTGCCGTAAAAAATGTGGCGAGCCCGCGTGAACCAATCTGAAGAGCGAGAACTCATGGCAGCAGAAAGAGGTGGGTTGTGGATTATTCTAGGCGATCCACCCGACGGGATGAGCCCAAGGATACAAGCAGAATACCCGGCGTTCGAGGACAGACTGGAGTCTAGTTCTCCAAAGTCTTGAGGGCAATCTCAACCTGAAGACAGGGTTTAATCGACGGCGCGGATCTCGCCGCTGTTCAGGCGCTCCACAATCGATTCCAGCAGTTCGTGCTGATACATTTACGCTGAACACTGCTGAA
>NZ_JANSIO010000493.1:0-1965 GCF_047462195.1 Synechococcus sp. R3-13
TTGGCTTGCCAACTACAGGGCTACCGAAAGCCCGCTCTCTATCTATACGTCAGCATGAGTGCGGGAGTATGTCACGTCTCAAGACCAAAATCTGAGGCTTGGCTTTGATCTATGGCCGAGCCATAAGCCATGCCGGGGAGCCAATGAAGAAGACTCTCGGCCACCCCGGCGCTCTGGGCGATCCCAACCCCTATCGCCAACCTGCCCGATCCATGACTCTTAACGCATCAGGGGTGACGCGGCCAATGCTGGCGGCGTTGATCGTATCTTCCTTAAAGGTGCCAAAGCTGGCCACCACCGAGTCGATCTCGGCCCCTGGCAGCACTGGATACTCGTTGTTGCTCTGGGCAAAAATGGCCTGCGCCTCTGGCCCGGAGAGAAACTCCAAAAATTGGATGGCCGCGTCTTTGTTGGGAGCTGTTTTCAGAATGCCGGCCCCGCTGATGTTGACGTGGGTGCCACGATCCTGCTGGTTGGGGAAGAAGACGCCGATTTTCTCGGCTACGGCGCGCTCTTCTGGATTGTCGGATTTGATCAAACGCGGCAAATAGTAGGTGTTGGCCAAAGCCACGTCTCCCACCCCGGCGGCCACGGCCTTGATCTGATCCGTGTCTCCCCCTTCCGGCGGACGGGCAAAGTTGGCCACCAAGCCCCGGGCCCATTGCTCCGTTTCCGGGATCCCGTGGGCCAAGATGATCGAAGCCGTCAAGGATTGGCTGTAAACGTTGCTGGAGGAGCGGGTGAGCACCTTGCCCCGCCATTTGGGGTTTGCCAAGTCCTCATAGGTGGACAACTCCTTGGGATCCACCTTGTCTTTGTTGTACATGATCACCCGCGCCCGCTTGGTGAGGCCAAACCAGTACCCCTCTGGATCCCGCAGAGACTCGGGAATATTTTTGGAGAGCGTCTCCGACTGGATGGGTTGAAACCAGCCCTCGTTCTGAGCGCGCCACAACCGGGCAATATCCACCGTCATGAAGATGTCGGCGGGGCTGTTGGATCCCTCGCTGCGGATGCGCTGGACGATCTCATCGGCGTTGCCCTGCACCCAATTCACGGTAATGCCCGTTTTCTGCTTGAAAAGTTCGTACAATTTCTCGTCTGTGCCGTAGTGCCGCGAGGTGTAGAGGTTCACTTCCCGATTGGCGCCATGGGCCGGACGCAGAAGAGACCCTGCTGCCAGAGCCGCAGAACCTAGCGTGGCTCCACTGACAAATTGCCGTCGCGATAAGCGCATACCCAACTCCTAAGTTCAAAAACATCTCAAGAGACACAGCTCCACCGGCCAAGCTGGCCATGCCTCTCTCTGAGAAAAAACCTGAAAGCTACGCCCAAAGGACAAAGGCGGTTCCCGCAAATCTCACTCCGTTGACCCTCATCTTAGGCCAGCTTTATTGAGACTTTTATTCAAGAACCTCGCCTTGGGGCAATGATAGAGGATCTCAAGTACCAGGTCAAGCTCTTGGGAGTTGTTCTCACTTCTCACCCTTTGGGATGAAACTGGGTGGCTTCCCCTTGTCCTCGACAGCGCCTGAGATGGCCAGCAACGCAGCCGGTCTTGTTGAGCAACGGGTCTCTACCCAGGGCTTTGCGGTCAGCGGTATTGACAGCACTCGCGAAAGCTGAAGAGGCTTCGAGTATAAAGGGAGCAGGGTAGATGACAGAGCTATGGTGAGCTCCCTTTCGAGATCGCCTCATGCACAGGTGCAAGAGAATAGCAGGGATCCAGGTGTCTCTATCCTGGTCTGCGGCTACAACGATTTGGTGGGGCTCACTCTCCAAGCCCTAGAAGCTTTTGGACATCGCGCTGTAGTAGTTGCTCCCGATCTGCCCCCTCATTTGGAAGAGCAGTGGCAATACCTACAGGCGGATCCCCGCCAACCGGGGGTGTTGCAGCGGGCTGGGATCGAGCGGGTCAAGGTGGCGCTGCTCCTGGAGCATGCCTCTAACCCCCAAAACCCTGAA
>NZ_JANSIO010000494.1:0-4945 GCF_047462195.1 Synechococcus sp. R3-13
TTTCCTTGCCCTTGGGGTTTCAGGCTGGCTAGGCCCTACTCCCACAAGCCCCCAGCTAAGAATGGGGGTACTTGACGGCCTTTCTCCTCTCCAGCAATCACAGCCCCAGGATACCGAACTTTACGGCAGCTGTTTCTGCGCCAAGGTGCTCTCTGCTCTACTCTAGGGCCACCCGTGAGAGAAAGGCTTTTGACCGCCGATATTCGAGCTGCCAACGGCATCATCCACGTCATCGACGCCGTCTTGATCCCGCCGCGTTAGGAATTGGGCCACCACTTCGGGCATCATAGAAGCATCGAGATCCAGCACTTTATTGGGGAGATTCAGCGTGGAGCGGCCTAAGTGGGTAGCAATCGTTACAGGGATCCTGGCCATTGCTCTGGGGGTGGGCTACTTGCTGCTGGCACAGCTCTTGGATTATCGCGGGGGCGAGTTTTTGCCGGCACCGCTGGAGCCGCCGGCGATTTTGGGAGAGGGGATCCCTGGCTCATTTGGCCGGTTGAGCTGAGGGTGTTTTTGACTTCCTGCTTCCCCTTCCTCTTTTACTTGCGGGTGGCTGATCCCCAGCAAAACTCTTGACAAAATTGTATGCTCAGCTACAGCAAGCCCTATGCTGGAGAAGCGGTTGCAGATTCAGTTGACAGCGGGGGCTGTCCTCTGGGATGACCGGTCGATTTTGGCTTTTTGATCTGGAGATCTGGGCAGGCTGTGGGTTGGGATGGTGCTGTCGCGCTCCACTTGGGTGTGGTTGTGGGCAGGGCTGGGTTTGGCGGCCCTGAGCCAATATCTGCAATGGGTTAGCGGGATCTATAGCTTTATCGCCCCCCATTCGTTGCCGCTGGCGGATCTGGCAGTGGCCGGGATCCTGGGAGGGACAGCAGCAGCAGGTCTGGCAGCGCGCCATTGGTGGCAGCAGGCTGGCCGACGGCAAAGTACTCCAAACCAGCGGACACAACCGCTGCGGCGGGTTAAGTTAACTCGGAATCAGGTGCAAGCCGATCTGGAAGATGCCGATCGCCTGATCCAGAAGCTGCAGAATGACATCAGTCGCCGTGCCCTGCGTGCCAAGCTGCAAGAGATCAATCAGCGGCTTAACCAGGAGGAATTGCATCTGGTGGTGTTCGGCACCAGTTCCGCCGGCAAGACCTCGTTGATCAATGCCTTGATGGGCCGACCGGTGGGCGAAACAGCCCCCACCCTGGGCACCACCCAGCAGGGATCCATCCACACCTACCAATTGGAGGGCTGGAACGGCCCCATTTCCCTTACCGACACACCTGGGCTGCTGACGATTGGGGGAGCAGGTGAAGCGGAAGCCCGCGCCCTGGCCCAGAAGGCGGATCTGCTAATCTTGGTGGTGGCCGGGGATCTGCTGGCTTCGGAATATGCCGAAATGCTGGAGCTGGCCCGGCTGGGCAAATCCACCATCCTGGCCCTCAACAAAACCGATCAGATGCTGCCGGAGGATGTGGAGACCATCTTGACCCATTTGCGCCGGCGCACTGCCGGTGTGATCCCCGCCGAACAGGTGGTGGCCATCGCCGCCGATCCAGAACCCCTGAAGGTTCGCTACTACTCCGAAGATGGCTCTGTGCGGGAAACTTGGGAGCCGCAGCCCCCCGAGACAGAGGCCCTCATTCAACAGATGGCTCAACTGCTGCAGCAGAAGGGATCCCACCTGCGCTTGGCCAATGCCTTGTTGCAAACCCGAACTCTCAGCGAAGCCGTCCAGCAGGCCCTCCAAGAAGAACGTCGCCAACAGGGTCGCCAGATCGTGGAACGGATGCAGTGGGCCACCGCTGCTGCCCTGGCGGCAAACCCTCTTCCTGCTTTGGATGTGCTGGCAGGAGTAGCCATTCAGGCGCGCATGATTGGGGAACTGCACCAGGTGTTTGACCGACGCATTACCTTGCGCCGGGCCCAGCAAATTGCCCAGAGTTTGGCGCAAATGGTGGTGCAACTGGGGGGGCTGGAGCTGGCTACTCAGGCTTTGGGCTCTCTGCTCAAGGCCAGCCCCTTGATGGTGATGGGGATCCCCCTGCAGGCAGTGACGGGGGCCTACCTGACGCGGGTGGCGGGGCTCAGTTACCTAGAGTGGCTGTCTTCCGGGGATCCCTGGCAAGAGGAAATCCTGCAAGAGCGGATTAGGCAGCAGCTCCAAAACCGTCATCCTCTGGCCTTTCTCACCCAACTGGCCCGCCAAGCCCATTCCAACAGCTAGTCCAAGCATCCGTCTTTTCGCCGCCGCAGGCCCAACCTATCCCGTTCTCCGCCCGCTGCGGAAAATCCATTACTCCATTACACTGAATACAGCTTTCTAAATACAGCTTTTTCTGGGCTTGACTTTGTAGAAGTTCTGTAAATCAGCGGGATCCAAGTCACAGAAGAGAGAACATTAGGAACATTAGTCAGTGTTGCCGGAAAAAGCTGCCCAGGTCTTATCATGGGTCAAACCAAGCCCATCATCCTGTAGTCTGCTGCCCTAAACTGGCTCCGTTGGAACCTTATGTCTTCCCCCAACCCGACCTTGCCCATTCAGTGGATCGACGCGGATTCGGGAGAGGTGGTGGAAGAATGCCCTTGGGAGAGCAGTCCCCATCCGGGCACCTACGTCCAACTGGCAGAGCAGCACTACCTGGTTCTGGAAAAGCGTCATTCCTACCGGCTCCGGCAAGGCAAATACCACCTGTGTGGGATCCGCGCCCTGGTGCGTTCGGTAAACCCACCGCAGGAAGCAGGGAATTGCCTGGGGGATCCCTCCTGTCGGTTTAATGCTCACTCGCCCTTGCTGCGTTGTGCCGTCAACCCCAGCGGGCCCTGTCAGGGCTGCCCCCACTACGAGTCGGCCCCGCGTTGCTAGCCCTCCAGCTCCAGAGCCAACACCTGGGTCAGCGCACGGTTGGTCTTTTCGCGAAACTCGGCCACGCTCACCCGTCCCAGCAAATACACGGCCAGCAACATCACCGCTGCCTCCACCCCAAAGACGGTGGCATAGGCAAGCACTGAAGAAGTGGGGAAGAGAATGCGCCCCAGATCGAGCAAAGCCCCGCCGAGCAAGGTGGAAACCGCCTGGGACATGGCCTGGGCCAGACCCCAAGCCCCGATAAAGGTGCCTGCCGTCTCCGCTGCCGTCAAGTCCAACATGAGGCTAATGGCGCCATTGGTGGTGATCCCAGAAGCCAAACCAAACAGGATCATGCACAGCTGCAGCAGCCGTGGATTGCCTGTAAACCCTGAGGCAATGGTCAGCCCAAAAGAGATGGCCACCAGCAGACAGCCCAGACGGGCCGTTGTCTGTTTGCCCAGCTTGGGCACAATGAAAAATCCGGTCAGCACAATCCCTGCCAAAATACCCAGGCTCCAAAAGGCATTGAGCTGGGTGCTCTGGGCCACCGTCATGCCAAACACCTCGCCGCCGTAGGGTTCTAGGATCGGCTGTTGGATAAACAGGCCCATGGTCATCAACACCAAGAAGCCGAAAAAGATCAGGGTTTGGCGGCTGGCGGTCAGCACCTTGATGGCCGTACCCAGGGTGATTTGGTCTTCTCGTCCGGCCAAGGTGGAACGGGATCCGTAGCGGGAATAGCGCTTTTCCACCCCCCAGGTGGCGATCACCCCCAGCAGGATCACCACGGCTGGAATGATGATGAAGAGGCGATTAATGGTGCTCTGCAGGTTGTCCGGATCCAAGCCCCGCAGCAGAACTGCCGAGCCAATGGCCCCGCCGGCAATCCCCACCATCAACATAGACCAGACGATCCCCACCAACTTAGAGCGGTTGTCCTCCTCTGACACATCCACCAGCAGAGCCGCAAAAGGCGTGGAGCAGGCGCTGAGGCAGAGACCATAAAGGGCAAACATCAAACAGGCCAAGCCTATCCAGCCATAGGTGGCTCCAGACCAGCCCGTAGCCGCAAAGCTATCCCCCAAACCCCATACCACCTGCACCCCCAGGAAGATGCAGACCGCAAACAGCACCGATCCCAGACGCACATAGCCGGTGCGATGCAGGCCAAACAGGGGCTTGGCATCCGAGAGCTGCCCAAACCAAACCCGAGCCGGGGAGACCAACTGGTGCATGGCCAGGGATCCCCCCACCACTGTGGCCGGGATGGCCAGCAGCTCTGTATCGATCATGACACGGTTCAGCACTCCCAAAGTGAGCAACGACATCATTCCCAAGCCCATCTGAAACAGGCCCAGGCGGAACATAACATGCAGCGGCAAGGGCTGAACCTGCGCCTGAGGCTCTGGAGAAGTTGAAGTTACAGAAGCGTTGACCTCGGGATCCCGGCGAATACTGGCCATGATCTGGAATATTTCGAAAGGGTGCTACAGCTTTTTATCGTAGCCCAGGCGGCCTGGGATCCCGGCAAAAGCATGGGGTTGCCAAAAGTGAAACCGCCACACCCTCTCCCCTTTTGGGAGCTATTGTCAGGGTATAGTCCCCCAATTTCCAATCCTCAGGAATATTGCTATGCGCGCCCCCATCCCCTGGCTGCTGAGTTCACTGAGCTGGGTGGGCATTTCCCTGGCCGCTCCGCCGATGGTGTCTACTTCTCAGGCAACCCCTATGGATTTTCCCCTCCACCAGTCCCTTTCTTCCCCCTCGCCTTCAGAGTGGGCAGAGTACTTGGCCTACAGGCAGGTGATTGACCAGACGATCTCCATGACCTGGGATCCGCAAGCGCGAGCCTTGGCAAAGCAGTATGGGCTGGATATCGTCAACATCACCTGGGAAGATACCGGACGCCACAAGGGATCCGCCCTTGGCCCCAACATCAGCGACATGACCATCCAGGTACACCAGCTCAACCCCAGAACGGGCCGCTACGAGCTGAGCCTGATGCCGGTGATCCGCTACCCCAACTTTGCCGATCTGTCTGCCGACCTGCCCCTCGACAGCCTACAGGTGCTGGTGGGCAATGAAAAAGGAAAGCCCTTG
>NZ_JANSIO010000495.1:0-1001 GCF_047462195.1 Synechococcus sp. R3-13
AAAAGCAGCCCTCTTTCTGGTGTTGGCCGCGGTGGGCGCCATCGGAGCTTTGGTGGCCAAGCTCACCATTGTCAAGCTCACCATTGTGGTGGGGCGCACCGTTCGCAAGGATTCCTATTTTCTCTCCCAGAGGGCTGGATTGGCGGATCCCTTTACACAGACTCAAGGACTGAGCGATTGCGGCACTTCTGGGCAGCCTTGACTTTCTACACAGCCCTGCCTCTGGGGTGGGTCGGAGACTTGCCGTTTGAGGGCATTGCCGCCTGGCTGCCAGGGGTAGGTGTGTTGCTGGGCGGGATCCTCTCCCTGGCCGGGATCCTGCTGCAGGTTTTCCCCAATCCGGTGCGGGCCGCTTTGCTCTTGGCCCTGTGGGTTCTCTTGACCGGTGGACTGCACCTGGACGGGGTGGCCGATACTGCCGATGGCTTGGCGATCAATGTCCACAAGCCTCCCCACACAGGGGATCCGCAACCGGCAGCCCAGGCAGACCCGGAGGGATCCCGCCGTCTGCAGGTGATGAGCGATAGCCACACCGGGGCCTATGGGGTACTGGCCTTGGTGCTGCTGCTGCTGCTGAAATTTGCTGCCCTGAGCAGCGTTCGAGCTTGGCCCCTCTTGCTGCTGGTGCCCGCCTGGGGGCGTTGGGGCCAGTTGCTCGCCATTGCCCTGTACCCCTATCTGCGAGAGCAGGGATCCGCCCGCTTCCTCAAAGACTCCACTTCCCTGCCGGGATCCCTGTGGCCGGGCACTCTGCTTGTGCTGGCCATCACCGGGGGGTTGGGCTGGGCTGGGATCTTGGCTTGGCCCCCTTTGCTGCTCTGGACGCTGGGATCCGCCCTGGGGGCTTGGGCCGTGGGCTACTGGATCTACCGCCAGTTGGGAGGACACACGGGCGATACCTACGGAGCTACGGTGGAATGGTCAGAAGCGATAGCATTGCTGTGGGGATCCCTTATTGGGCCATCATGAATCTGATACATTTACGCTGAACACTGCTGAAC
>NZ_JANSIO010000496.1:0-349 GCF_047462195.1 Synechococcus sp. R3-13
ACGTCCAGGCAGAACTGGGCGTAGTAGCCATCGGCTCTCCGCACCACCCGCACCGGTTGATTTTCAGGGTGAGGATGTCCTGCCGCACCTCGCCGTTGCAATACAGAGCAAAGGTGCCTGCTTGGAAGCCATCTGTGAAGGTGAGGGACATCCTATCTGCTGCCAGCTTCCAGCCGGAGACTTTGTACTCCACAGAGCGACAGTGTTTCTGGAACTGGGGACAGCCTTTTTGGGCTTCCTGGTTCTGGCAGCGGCGGTAGAAGGTGGAGATGGCAGACCAAGCTCGCTCCGCGCTGGCTTGTCGGGCAGAGGAGTTAAGCTTCTGGGCGAAGGGGAACTCTCTGGCCAA
>NZ_JANSIO010000496.1:359-497 GCF_047462195.1 Synechococcus sp. R3-13
TCTTGCAGAAGGCATAGAGGGCAGCTCTGCCAACCCCCTGGTTATCCATCCAGTGGCGCAGGCATTTGTTGCGGATAAACTGGGCAGTGCGGATGGCCTCGTCCAAGGCTTGGTACTGCTGGGCTGTGCCGTTGAGGA
>NZ_JANSIO010000496.1:507-14293 GCF_047462195.1 Synechococcus sp. R3-13
TGGAACGCGCATGGGCACACTTTAGCGCAGGTCTAACGAGATAAAAGTCGTCCTAGAAGGGCAGGGCTTTAAACCCAGTTTTTTGGTAATCGGTGGATGCCGATCTGTAATCCAACGGCTGCTCGAACTCCCTCAGGGCTTCATTCAAGATGGATCCGACTGCCCCACTGGCCGATACGATCGCTGCCATTGCCACTGCGGTGGTGCCTGAACAGGGCAGCGTGGGGATTGTGCGCCTTTCCGGGTCACGAGCCCTTCCCATTGTCCAAGCCATCTTTACCCCTGCCCGCCGCAGCGCAGTCTGGGAGAGCCATCGGCTCCTCTACGGCTGGATCCACGATGAGAAAGGCCAAATTCTAGACGAAGCGCTGGCCGTTTGGATGCAGGCCCCCCGTTCTTACACCCGCGAAGATGTGGCAGAGCTGCATTGCCACGGTGGCATCATGGTGGTTCAGGCCACGTTGCAACAATGCCTGCGGCAGGGGGCGCGGTTGGCCCAGCCGGGGGAGTTTAGCCTGCGCGCTTTTCTGAATGGCCGCATTGACCTCACCCAGGCCGAGAGTGTGGCCGATCTGGTGGCGGCCCGCTCCCCTCAGGCGGCCCGGATGGCCCTAGCAGGCTTGCAGGGTAAGTTAGGGGGATCCATTCGCGCCCTGCGCCAGGAGCTGCTGGGTTTGTTGGCAGAAATTGAGGCTCGCCTCGACTTTGAAGAGGATCTGCCCCCCTTGGATGTTGCCGCTTGGCAGGCCCGGCTCCAAGCTATTCAAGCCCAGATCCAAGCCCTGCTGGCCACGGCAGAACGGGGACAACTGCTGCGCACCGGGGTGAAGGTGGCCATTGTCGGGAGGCCCAATGTGGGCAAGTCCAGCTTGCTCAATGCCTGGTCAGGACAGGATCGCGCCATCGTCACCGATCTGCCCGGCACCACCCGCGACGTGGTGGAATCCCACCTGGTGGTGAAAGGGATCCCCGTTCAACTGCTGGACACTGCCGGCATCCGCGCCACCGAAGATCCGGTGGAACGGCTGGGGGTGGAGCGCTCCCAACGCCTAGCCCAGGCTGCCGATGTGCTGGTGCTGGTCATCGACGCCCAAGCGGGCTGGACGGCTGCCGACGCCGCCATCTACGAGTCGATCCGCCATCGCCCCCTCATCCTGGTGATCAACAAAACCGACCTCGCCCCGCCAGAGGGGATCCCTCTCCCCCCCGAAATTGCCCACCGCGTCCCCACGGTTGCCGCCCAAGGGAAAGGGATCCCGGAGCTGGAAAAAGCCCTGGAGCAGCTTGTCACCCAGGGACGTCCCCAGCCCAATCTGGAGATAAGCCTGAACCAGCGGCAGGCCGCTGCCCTCCAACAAGCCCAAGCCAGCCTGGAACAGGTGGGGCAGGCCATCCAAGCTCAGCTCCCCCTGGACTTTTGGAGCATCGACCTACGGGGCGCCCTGCATGCCCTTGGCCAGATCACTGGCGAGGAGATCTCGGAATCAGTGCTGGATCAGATTTTCAGCCGCTTCTGCATCGGTAAGTAGCTCTCCTAACTCATACTCATTTTGAGTTTGTGTTACTATGGGCTCAGTTGGGAAGCCGAAGCGGATCCCCGATAATGGAAACACGGTTAGGAGGTTGGCCATGGTTACCGCCGAGAAAACCCGTCTCTACCCCACCCAGATCGATTTGCCAGCAGAGGCTCGCGCGCAACTGGTGGAGCTGCTCAACCAGTCCTTGGCAGACACGTTGGATCTGAAGACGCAGGTGAAACAGGCCCACTGGAACGTTAAAGGCATGCACTTCATCGCCTTGCACGAGATGTTCGACACTTTTGCCAGCACCCTGGAAAACTACGTGGACATGCTGGCGGAACGGGTTACGGCGCTGGGGGGCATCGCCCGCGGCACGGCTCGCATCGTTGCCCAAACCTCCACCTTGCCGGAGTACGATCTGGCCGCTGAAGAGGGTCGGGATCACCTGCAGGCTTTGGCAGCCCGTTACGCTCACTATGCAGCTTCCGTCCGCCGCAACATTGACCGCACCACCGAACTGGGGGATGCCGACACAGCAGACCTGTTCACCGAGATCTCGCGCCAGATTGACAAAGATCTTTGGTTTATCGAGGCTCACCTGCAGGCGTGACGCCAGCGAGGCCAGTCACAGGCAAGTGGATCAAGCAAAATGGGCGTTAACGTTCCCCTCCTGTATTTGGTGGCTCTGGCCAGTATCCTCGGCGTGGCGGGCTTCTTTGTCCTGCGGGAGGTGCTGCGGGTACGGGCCCAGGAAAAGGTCATCCGTGAGCTGCAGCCCCGCCTGAGCAAAGGCAAGGGATCCCCGCAGGAGCACTACGAGTTGGGCAGCGTCTATCTGCAAAAGGGCCTCTATGACCAGGCGATTGCCCAGCTCAAAAAAGCCCTAGAAGTGGCCGGGGAGAACATTCCCCCCGTCTGCAACGCCCTCGGTTTTGCCTACTTCAGCCAGGGGCAGTACGACTTGGCCATCCGCTACTACAAGGATGCCGTGGCTGCGGATCCCGGTTATGTAACTGCTTGGAACAATCTGGCCCATGCCTATGAGAAGAAAAATCTCTATGGCCCAAGCTTGGAAGCTTACGAAACTGCCCTGAAGTTGGATCCCCGAAATGCCATTGCTAAGCGGCGCTCGGAGTCTCTGCGCAAACGGTTGCAGCCCAGCCCCTGAGGATCCCATCTGCAATTTCATCCGCAGAAATACTCTTGACCGCGGCACAGTTGTGCATAGGGGTTGGCGCTAAAGACTCCATCCTGCCTGTGCAGGCACTTCCTTATCCTCTCAAAAGAAGATTGATAATATTGAAATCTTGAGCGTAAATGTAAGATCCGGTATCGTGTTGCCTGGGCTGGTATTATGTCTTAAATAAAACGAGAGGCCATTTCATGGATTCGCAATCGGTAGCACCTGTGGTTTTGGTGATCCTGGATGGCTGGGGTTATCGGGATGCTCTCGATGGCAACGCGGTGCTGGCTGCGGAAACCCCTGTCCTGGATAGCCTTTGGGCTGCCTATCCCCACACCCTGCTGCAAGCTTCGGGTCGGGCCGTGGGCCTGCCGGCAGGACAGATGGGCAACTCTGAAGTCGGGCACCTGACCTTGGGGGCAGGGCGGGTGGTGCCGCAGGAATTGGTGCGCATCAGCGACGCGATAGAGACAGGATCCCTCTTCCAGGATCCCTTGTTGATGCAAGTTTGTCGCCAGCTCAGAGAGCGAGGGGGCCGTTTTCACTTCGTTGGCCTTTGCTCCGAGGGGGGGGTTCACTCCCACATCGACCATCTCTATGGGTTGCTCAAGCTGGCGGCCCAGGCTGAGATTCCGGCCTATGTCCACGCCATCACCGATGGCCGCGACACCTTGCCCCGCGATGGTGCCAGGGTTCTGGCCGCCCTGGAAAAAGAGCTGCAATGGCTGGGCAATGGCGTCATCGCCACCCTGAGCGGACGCTACTACGCCATGGATCGGGATCGCCGTTGGGAGCGCACCCAAAAGGCCTACGAGATCATGACCCAAGACGGCCCTGGCTGTGGACAAAGCGCCGCCGAGGTGATGGAAGCTTTCTATGCCCAGGATCTCACAGACGAGTTCATCCCGCCCACCCGCCTGGCTCCGGGGGCTGTGCAGTCGGGAGATGCGGTGCTTTTCTTCAACTTCCGCCCAGATCGCGCCCGCCAACTTACCCAAGCCTTTGTCTGCCCAGACTTTTCGGGTTTTCAACGCCCCTTGCTGCCGGATCTCACCTTCATCACCATGACTCAGTACGAGGCGGAGCTGCCGGTGCAGGTGCTGTTCAAGCCCCAGAACCTGAATCACCTGCTGGGCCAAGTGGTGAGCGAGGCCGGCCTCAAGCAATTGCGCATTGCCGAGACGGAAAAATACGCCCATGTCACCTACTTCTTCAACGGCGGCATCGAGCAGCCCTTCCCCGGCGAAGATCGCATCCTGGTGCAAAGCCCGCTGGTGACCACCTACGACCAGGCGCCGGAGATGTCGGCAGTGGAAGTGACCGACAAGGCGATAGAGGCCATCGCCCGCCGCGAATACAGCCTGGTGGTGCTCAACTATGCCAACCTCGACATGGTAGGTCACACTGGCAACTACGAAGCCACCATCCGCGCCCTGGAAACGGTGGATCGCTGTTTGGGCCGGCTGCTGGCGGCAGTGGTAGATGCGGGAGGCACTACTTTGATCCTGGCGGATCATGGCAATGCAGAGCTGATGTGGGATGAGAACGGCAACCCCTGGACGGCCCACACCACCAACCCCGTTCCCTGCATTCTGGTGGAGGGGGAAAGGCGCAAAATCCCCGGCTGTGGCGGCGATGTCAAGTTGCGCTCCGACGGCACTTTGGCTGATGTGGCCCCCACCCTGCTGGAGATCTTGGGCCTGCCTCAGCCCCCCGAAATGACAGGACGTTCGCTTTTGCAGCCGGCAGAATACACCATCCTCCAGCGGCAACCCAGTCCTGTGGGGCGGTAGGTGCCAGGGATCCCTTACTCCGTCACTGGGATCCCTTCTTGGGCCAGCCATGCTGTTAGCTCTCCCCAGTTGCGATAGACAGCCAGAACCCGTGAGCGATCGGGGTGATAGGGGGCAGCCAAGCGCTCCAACTGCAAAAAGCGGGCCTGGGGAGGGATCACCGCCGCTTCGGGATCGGGGGGAGTGGGTCGGCGCAAGGAGCTGCTGTAGCCGCGGTAGATCAGCACCAGATCAGACTCTCCCTCGCTTTCCACCTCCACCCGCAGCACCTCTTGCGGGGGTCTTGGCTATAGCGCTCCAAGGCCAAGGGCCAAGGCAGGGCCCTCATGCTTCCAGTTCCCCCTTATCAGTTCCAGGCCGCAGCCGCCAGACAAAGTAGAGGCTGTAGAGCAGGTAGGCCACCAGCCCCCAGGCCCCCACGCTCCCCAGCAGCTCCGGCGATACATTGGGATGGAAGATCTCCCGAAACCCCAGCGGTGGCCCAAACCAAGCCCGGCACTCCTCTGGCAGAGAAGTGCGGAAAGCACAGGGCACAAAGGCCCCCGAAAAGAGGATCCCGGCCCCCATATAACCAGTCAGGCCCCACCGCCAGAGCAAAAAGGCTCGCGCCGCCCAGGTTCTCGACTGCTCGAGAGCAGCACTCCAGTCCCGCCAAAACCAAAGACAAACCAAGATCAACAGCCGCGCCATTGCTCCACTGAGAAAGCTGACGGGCAGGCCCCCAATCATCAGGTACACCGTCACCGCCAAGAGGCTCGATACCCGCCAATAAACGATCAATAGCTGAATCAAGGGCCGCAACCCCACCGCAAAAGCCCAAATCAGCAGCAGCAATGGCATCACCACCGTCAGCGCCACTGCCAAGCGGTAGTCCAGCCAGATTGCATCCACCAGCCAACTCTGGGGAGTCATCCTCACCCTCTGCCACTCCTGCCCCTTAGTATATGAAACCTGGGGGATCCAGGACGGGACACAGAGAGTTACGGAATGTTAACGCCTGCTGACCATCCCCAGCAAAACTTTACACCAGACAGCTTTCAGAAAGTTTTCCATTTTGCCGCTACCGATCCCCGAAAGTGGTAGATTCTTAGCTAGCTCCTCAGAGGAGTATCCCTGTCGTTCGGAAGGCCAGCTGCCTGTCTGAGCGACCAGCGGAGTCTCCTTCAGACCTTGGCCCAACTTAATCTCATTAAGTATTGTTACTTAATCGTGTTATCTTGGGTTAAGGTCAAACCTTGAGAGGCATGACCTCGAAACCATGGCCCGTTCTTCCAGACTCCTCTCTCACAGTTCTACCCGTTGGAAGGCGACCCAGTGGAAGCCCAGACCACTGCCTCCCTTGGAGAATGCACCTCCTTCTCCGAAGCGGGAGGAAGAGAAAGGGGATCCAGTTGCGTCAGAGCCACCCCTTGCCCTGGGGAAGCCCGATTTGGCGAGGAAGGTGAAGGGTGGAGCTAGGGGGGCAGCAGTTGCTGGCAGCGGGAGCTATGAAGCGCTGCAGCTGTGGCTGGTGCTGGTTACCTCGGGGGTAAGTCTGGCCATTGCCGTGGGAGTGGCCCTGGTTTACTCTCTGGGGGTAGCTGCCAACTACTTGCTGGGGGCGGTTGTTGGCGTGGTTTATCTGCGCATGCTGGGCCGCGGCGTAGCGGAGCTGGGCAAAAGCCGCAACCGTTTGGGGGTGACGCGTTTGGCTCTGTTTGTCGGGCTGATCGTTTTAGCCACTCAGGTGAAGTCTTTACAGATATTGCCCATTTTCCTGGGGTTCATGACCTACAAGGTCACCCTGCTCATTCATCTTGTCCAGACCTTGACCCGTTCATCTTCTTCTGTGTGATGCCCATGAACCTGTCCTTCTCCTCTCCTCCTCTTTTGGCAGAACTCGAGGTCGGCCATCACCTTTACTGGCACCTGGGCAAATTCACGGTTCACGGGCAGGTTTTGATCGCCAGCTGGATCGCCATTGCCCTGATCTTGACGGTGGTTATCTTGGGCACCCGTCAACTGCAGCGGGAGCCGGCTGGTCTGCAAAACTTTGTCGAGTATGCCCTGGAATTTGTGCAGAGCATTGCCCGTGCCCAGATTGGCGAGAAAAACTTCCGGCCCTGGGTACCCTATGTCGGCACCTTGTTCCTGTTTATCTTTGTCTCCAACTGGATGGGCAACCTCTTCCCGTGGAAGCTGATTCCTCTGCCGGAAGGGGAGTTGGCCTCCCCCACCAACGACATCAACACCACTGCCGGGTTGGCGCTGCTCACCAGCATCATGTATTTCGTGGCCGGCATCAGCAAGCGGGGGCTGTCTTACTTCAAAAAGTACATCGAGCCTACCCCGATTCTGCTGCCCATCAACGTTTTAGAAGATTTCACCAAGCCCCTCTCCCTGAGTTTCCGTCTATTCGGCAACATCCTGGCAGAAGAGCTGGTGATTGCGGTGTTGGTGTTGCTGGTGCCCTTGTTTATCCCCGTGCCGGTGATGGTTCTGTTCCTGTTTACGGGGGCGATTCAGGCTTTGATCTTCTCAACCCTCTCGGCAGCTTACATTGGAGAGGCGCTGGAAGGTCATGGAGGAGGGGATCACCACGATTGATCCCGCTGGTCGGTCGATCCATCTTGAACCTTTTCGGGAGGATCATCTCAAGTGGGTCAGCGCAAGGGATCCCTTCTTTTGGTAAGGTTTGTTGGGGCTGACAGATTGGTTCTGAAAGCCGCCGACAAGGGAGTGATTTGAGGCTGTAGTGTATCAGACCCGATCACCTCTGAAGCTCAAGAGACGTTGTTGTTGTGTCAATCACCAAGGAGCATCTCACTATGGATCCGTTAACCTCTGCTGCTTCTGTTCTGGCTGCTGCTCTGGCCATTGGTCTGGGATCCCTGGGTCCTGGGATCGGACAGGGGAACGCCGCTGCTGCTGCGATGGAAGGGGTGGCCCGCCAACCGGAGGCGGAAGACAAGATCCGCGGCAACCTGCTGGTTAGCCTGGCCTTCATGGAAGCTCTGACCATCTACGGCTTGGTGGTGGCTTTGGTGCTCTTGTTTGCCAACCCCTTCGCCTAGTGTCCTACGGGGGCGGGCCGCAGCGATGGCCGAGGTGAGCCATATCCGCCCCCCAACCCGGCCTGACGGTAGACCTAAGTTTCTGTTGGGGTCATAACACCCATGCTCTTCCAAACTCTATTGGCTGTTGAAGCGGCTGAAAAAGGTGGTCTTTTCGATCTGGATGCCACCCTGCCCCTGATTGCCATTCAGTTTTTGCTGTTGGTGGCAGTGCTCAACTCCCTCTTCTATGAGCCGGTTACGCGGGCTATCGACAGCCGCAGCGACTACATCCGCACCACTCAAGCGGAAGCCCAAGAGCGGTTGGACAAGGCGGTGTCGTTGACCCGACAGTATGAGTCTGAGATCAGCCAGGCCCGCTTGCAAGCCCAGCAGGTGATCGCTGAGGCAGAGGCTGCAGCTGCTCGCATTCGTTCCGAGAAACTGGCTGCTGTGCAGGCAGAGATCCAGCAGAAGCTGGAGGCGGCGCGGCTACAGGTCGAGCAAGAGAAGCAGGCAGCCCTCGAACAGCTGCAGCAGCAGGTGGATGCCATTGCCGCCCAGATTACCCAGAAACTGTTGGGCAGTGCTCGTTAGATCGCTGGTTGGAAGTACTTTTGGAGGAGCTTGCGATGCCTGTGTGGAGTTGGGTGGCCGGTTGGATCTTGGCTGTGGCCGAGACCACGGAGCTACTCCCAGAAGCCAAGGCAGGAGAGGGGGATCTCTTGGCCAAGATTCTCGAGAGCAACCTGATCAACATCGCGATCATTCTCACCTTGCTGTTTATCTTGGGTCGCAAAGTGGTGGGAGAAGCCCTGGCCAAGCGGCGGGAGGGGATCCTAGAAGAACTGCGGCAGGCGGAGCAGCGCAAGCGGGAAGCCATCGAGAGGCTGGCGGAGGAGCAGCAAAAGCTGGCCCAGGCTCAGCAGGAGGCTGAACGTATCCGCAAGCAGGCGGAAGCCAACGCCGAAGCCCGTCGGCAAGAGTTGTTGGAGCAGGCGGAGCGGGAAGTGGAGCGGCTGCGGGCCAATGCCGAGAAAGAGTTGTCTAGCGAGCAGGAGCGGATTCTTCAAGAGTTGCGTCGGCAGATCGTTCGCCAAGCCCTGAGCAAGGTGGAGCAGGAGTTGCCGCAGCACCTCAACGAAGAGGTTCACCGCAGCTTGATCGAGAGAGGGATCCAAATGATTGCCCGCTAACTCTCAAGGAGGAGAAAGGTATGATCAGCAGCACAATGGCCGAGAAGGTGGTGGATCCCTATGCCGAGGCTCTCATTGCTCTTGGGTCAGGCCAGGGATTGCTGGACACTTTTGCCGCCGATATGCGCTTTATTGCCGAGGTTTTGCGGGCTACGCCGGAGCTGGGCCAGTTTCTCGCCAACCCGGTGATCAAGGCCGAGGCCAAAAAGAACCTGCTGCAGCAAGTATTTGCCGATCAGATCCACCCTCTGCTGCTGAATGCGCTGAAGTTGTTGACCGACCGCCGCCGTATCATGTTTCTCGGGGCCGTCTGCCGGCGCTTTTTGGATCTGCAACGGAAGCTCCAGAACATTGTCCTGGCCGAAGTGACGACGGCGATACCCTTGACGGAAGCTCAGCAGCAATCGATTCGCGAGCGGGTGATGGACTTCACCCAGGCCAGCGGTGTGGAGTTGCAAGCCACTCAGGATCCGGAGCTGCTGGGAGGGGTGGTCATCAAGATTGGATCCCAGGTGATCGACCTCAGCTTGCGTGGACAGTTGCGCCGGCTTGCCTTGCAGTTGGCCTAAGTTGGTTTTTGAGGATCCCTTCCCATTACTTGAGAGGACTGCTATGCCTACCATTCGCCCAGACGAGATTAGCACCATCATCAAACAGCAGATTGAGCAGTACAACCAGGAGATGCAGGTCTCCAATGTGGGGACAGTTCTGCAGGTGGGGGATGGCATTGCCCGCATCTACGGTTTGGATAAGGTGATGGCCAGCGAGCTGCTGGAATTTGAGGATGGCACCACCGGTATTGCCCTCAACCTGGAAGAAGACAACATCGGTGCCGTGCTGATCGGCTCCGGGCGGAATATCCAAGAGGGATCCACCGTCAAATCCACGGGCAAGATTGCCAGCATCCCGGTGGGGGAAGCCCTCTTGGGCCGCGTGGTGGATCCCCTGTGCAACCCCCTCGACGGCAAAGGCCCGATCCAGTGTACGGAGTCTCGCCTGATCGAATCTCCGGCACCTGGCATTGTCGATCGCCGCTCTGTGTACGAGCCCCTGCAAACCGGCATTACCGCCATCGATGCCCTGATCCCCATCGGGCGGGGGCAGCGGGAACTGATCATCGGCGACCGCCAAACCGGCAAGACCACCGTTGCTGTGGACACAATCCTGAACCAAAAAGGGCAGGATGTGATCTGCATTTACGTGGCCATTGGCCAGAAGCAGAGCACCATCGCCCAGGTGGTGGGCATCCTGACCGAGCGAGGGGCTATGGACTACAGCATTGTGGTGGCTGCCGGCGCCGATAGCCCGGCCCCGTTGCAGTGGCTGGCCCCCTATTGTGGTGCCACCATTGCCGAATACTTCATGTACCAGGGCAAACACACCCTGGTGGTCTATGACGACCTCTCCAAGCAGGCGGTGGCCTATCGGCAAATGTCGCTGCTGCTGCGCCGTCCACCCGGTCGGGAAGCTTATCCTGGGGATGTGTTCTACCTGCACTCGCGGCTATTGGAGCGAGCCGCCAAGCTGAGCAGCCAACTGGGAGAGGGATCCATGACGGCGCTGCCGATCGTGGAAACCCAGGCCAATGACGTGTCGGCCTACATTCCCACCAATGTTATCTCCATCACTGATGGGCAGATCTTCTTGGAATCGGATCTGTTCAACGCTGGCATCCGCCCGGCCATCAACGTCGGGATTTCCGTCAGCCGCGTCGGCTCGGCAGCTCAGACCAAGGCGATGAAAAAGGTGGCTGGCTCCATCAAGGTGGAACTGGCGCAATACCGCGATCTGGAGGCCTTTGCCCAATTTGCCTCTGACCTGGATGAGGCTACCCAAAAGCAACTGGCCCGCGGCCAACGGCTGCAGGAGTTGCTGAAGCAGCCACAGTACTCTCCCCTGTCTCTGGATCAGCAGGTGGCCATTATCTATGCGGGGACGCGAGGCTATTTGGATGACATTCCGGTGGAGAAGGTCTCCAGCTTCAAACAGGGCCTTTTGGCTTACCTGGGCACCACCCATCCCAAGTATGGCGAGATCGTCCTCTCCACCAAGCAACTCACCGACGAGGCAGAAGAAATCTTGAAAACGGCCATCACAGAGTTCAAGCAGAGCTTCGTGGCCAAGGCGGCCTAGGGTGACGCGGATCTCTCCTGGCCCGGATCCCTGTCGACCACCAAAATAGAGGGAGTAGGTTATGGCAAACCTCAAGCGCATCCGCGATCGCATCAAGGCGGTGAAAAACACCCGCAAAATTACCGAGGCCATGCGGCTGGTGGCAGCAGCTCGGGTGCGGCGCGCCCAAGAGCAAGTGATGGCCACCCGTCCCTTCGCCGACCGGCTGGCCCAGGTTTTCTATCGACTGCAGACGCGGCTGCGACTGGAGGATGTCAACTTGCCTCTGCTGAAGCAGCGCCCCATCCAGACGGTGGGGCTGTTGGTGGTGGCCGGGGATCGGGGCTTGTGCGGAGCCTACAACGCCAACGTGATTAAGCGCACCGAGGAGCGGGTTCGCGAGCTGCAGGAGACAGGGCAGCAGGTGCAGCTTTACCTGGTGGGCCGCAAGGCGGTGCAGTATTTCCAGCGGCGCTCCGCTCCCATCGCCAAGACCTACGTGAATTTGTCGCAGATCCCCACGGCGGCTGAGGCTGCCCAGATTGGAGATCAGCTCCTCTCGGCCTTCTTGTCGGAGAAGGTGGACAAGGTAGAGCTGCTCTATACCCGCTTTGTCTCTTTGATCAGCTCCCGTCCGGTGGTGCAATCCCTGTTGCCCCTCGATCCGTCGCGGTTGGCCACTCAAGACGATGAAATTTTTCGTCTTTTGGTGCGGGGCGGAGAGTTTACCGTCGAGCGCAGCAAAGTCATCGCAGCGGTCTCGGCCCCACCTCAGGACATGATCTTTGAGCAGGATCCCGTGCAGATTTTGGATGCACTGCTGCCGCTGTACCTGAACAACCAGTTGCTACGGGCCTTGCAGGAGGCGGCGGCCAGCGAATTGGCAGCTCGCATGACGGCCATGAACAACGCCAGCGACAATGCCAGCGAGCTCATTCGCACGCTGGGTCTTGCCTACAACAAAGCTCGCCAGGCGGCTATTACCCAGGAGATCCTGGAGGTGGTGGCCGGAGCGGAGGCCTTGTAGGGTTCTCAAAGGAGATTCCCTGAGGAGCCGAGGTTGCGTTGCCGCGCCATCTGGGAGTTGAGCAGAACCACCGGCAAAATCCCCACTAAGACAATGGCCAAAGCCGGTGCCCCTGCCTCCGCGAGACGCTCATCGGCTGCCAAGCGGTAGGTTTGCACCGCCAAGGTGTCGAAGTTGAAGGGCCGCAGCACCATCGTGGCCGGCAGCTCCTTCATCACATCCACAAATACCAGCAGCATAGCCCCCAAGAGGCCACCCCTCATCAAGGGCAAATGCACCTGCCACAGGGTGCCCAGGGATCCCTGCCCCAGGCTGCGGGCTGCCTCATCCAAACTGGGGGGAATGCGCAGCAGCGTGGCCTCAACGGTGGCCAAAGAAACGGCCAAAAACCGCACCAGATAGCCGAACACCAAAGCCGTGAGGGTACCGCCGATCACCAGGCCGGGTGGCTGTTGCAGCACCACCTGCCGCAGGTAGCTCAGCAGTTGATCCAACCACCCTAGGGGAATCAGAACCCCCACCGCGATCACCACTCCCGGCAGCGCGTAGCCCAGAGAAGACAACTGCACCGCCAGCCACAGGCCCCACGGGGATCCCCCCTGCAGCCGCAGCCCGTACAGCACCACCACCGACACGGAAACAGCAATGACAGCCGTGATGGTCGATAGCCAAAAGCTGTTCTGGGCGTAGCTCCAAAAGCGGCGACCCAACTCCCCCTGGCGCAGGGTCATATTGAGCAGAATCAAGGCCGGAACGACGAAGCCCAGCCCAATTGGGATCCCACAGGCCAGCCAGGCCCCCACCGCCCGGATCCCTTGTAGGCGGTAACGGGTTGGGGTGGGTTTGAACCCTTGGCGATAGTAGCGCGCCCGCCGGCGGGAGAATTGCTCCACCGCCATCAGCAGCAGCACCAGCAGCAACAGCAGAGCGGAAAGCTGAGCCGCCGCCACCGGATTGCCCAGAGCCGTCCAAGTGCGGTAGATGCCTGTGGTGAAGGTGTCCACCCCGAAATAGCTGACGGTGCCGAAATCGTTGAGGGTTTCCATCAAGGCCAGCAGACAGCCGGCCACGATCCCCGGTCGGGCCAGCGGCAAAGCCACCTTGAAAAAGCTGGCCCAAGGCCCGTAGCCCAAGGAGCGGCTTACCTCTAAGCAGGCCACCGATTGCTCCTGAAAGGCCAGCCGGGCCGAGAGGTAAACATAGGGATAGAGGGTGAGGATCAGCAGCAGGATCGCCCCCCACAACGAGCGAATGTTAGGGAACCAGTAGTCGCCGATCCCCCAACCTGTTACCCGCCGCAGCCAGATCTGGAAACCGCCGGTTACCTGCAAAAAATCGGTGTAGGCGTAGGCCAACACATAGGTGGGGGCCGCCAGGGGCAGCACCAACATCCACTCCAGCCAGGCCCGCCCCCAAAACTGACACATGGTCACCAGCCAGGCAGTGCCACTGCCCACCAGGATGACCCCCGCCGCCACCCCTGCCATCATCACCAGGCTATTGCGCACATAGAGCCCCAAGACGGTGTCGGCCAAGTGTTCCCAAACCTGCCGCTCGTCGGCAAAAAGGCTGAGCAGCACCGTCAGAGTGGGAATCAAAAGTAAGCCCGTCAATGCCAAGGTCAGCAGCGTCCAACTGCTGAGCCAGCGCGGCCAACCCCCCTTGAGAGGATGGTCAAGGCGTTTACCCAGATTCAGCCAAGTCAACTTTTCCATCAACTACAAAAGTGCTCCCCACCGCTGACGCGAATGAAACCTGCAGGATCTCGCAAAGACTTTTTCTTTACCATTTCCCAATTGTCAGCTAGAAGGCACAGGAGCCCTCCCCTTTGCCTACAGTGCAAGGACCGGGAGGAATTCGGAGTCATAATGAGTCATAATATAACCTAACTATGACCCAAGTCCTGACCGTTTCCTGCAAGCT
>NZ_JANSIO010000497.1:0-2488 GCF_047462195.1 Synechococcus sp. R3-13
AGTGCGGGGCTCCTGCGATTTCTAGCTGAGAATCCGTTGAGCAGCGTTCAAAGGACTCCGTCCCGGCCTTGGGTCAACCAGTTGGTTTGAGTCAGCCTTAGTCTACCACCCCTGGGGTGAGCCACCCTTGGCTTGAGCAAGCTGTAGTGCAACCTGGCCAAAATGCCGCCAAATGGCCTCTGCCTGTGGCCCCACCTGGCGCAGAATCCAACCCTTACAGATGGGATCCGGAGACTTGACCAGCCAGTATGGGGACTCCGTTCCGCTGATGTGAACGGTCAGCCAAGTGGGTTCCGGCCAATCCCCCAGCAAGTACAGGGATCCCCAACAGAGATGGGATCCCAGCACTGACGCGGCGGAGACCTGCCGATGGGGAAAGTGCAGGTCTATGTGTTCCTGCAGCCAGAGTTTTCTCCCCTCGGGGGAGGATGGGATCCCAGCAGTGACCCAAACTTGCAAGCAGTTGGCAAGATGTTCAAACTGCCAGCGTTCGTCCATGGCCAGCCGTCCGGCAGTCCAGATCTCGGCATAGGCCAGGCGGGCTGTGGGATCCAGTTCGATCTGCACCTGCTGGCGAAAGTCTGCCCCTGCCCCCGGAATGGTCGGGTGAGGGATCCAGATCAACTGGCTGGTGGGGGCCAGCTTGACCTTGACCTGTTGCCGAATCAAGCCGGGATGTAGCCGCATTGCCCCTTGGGTGCGAATTTCCAGCGCCGAGCCTGGCCCCAGCCCGATCTCGATCCGGTGGCGATCCCCACCCAGCAGGCCGCCGTTGGGGTTGCGCAGGTAGTACACAGGTGGCTCCCCAGGGGATCCCAGCCATTGCAGGGGAGCCTGAGAATACTCCCAAATACGGGTATGTTCGCCTCGGCGGGTTGCCTTCAAGATGGCCTTACCGAAGTTCACAGGCGGCTCACCGAGGGGGGGTCGGCCTTGATGGGGCGAAACAGCACCTCCCGCTCCAGCCAACTGAGAACCTGCTCCAGCCCCTCACCCGTGCGCAGGTTGGTAAAGACAAAGGGCCTATCTCCCCGCATGCGACGGGCATCCCGTTCCATCACCCCCAAGTCTGCTCCCACATAGGGAGCCAGATCGATCTTGTTGATCACCAGCAGGTCGGAGCGGGTGATCCCCGGCCCGCCTTTGCGCGGGATCTTGTCCCCTTCGGCCACGTCGATGACGTAAATGCAGGCGTCCACCAGCTCCGGGCTGAAGGTAGCTGCCAAGTTGTCCCCCCCCGATTCCACCAAGATGAGATCCAGGGGGCAAAAGCGGCGCTCCAGCTCCTGAATGGCGTCTAGGTTGAGGGAGGCATCTTCCCGAATGGCGGTGTGGGGGCAGCCGCCGGTCTCTACGCCAATGATCCGCTCTGCCTCCAGGGCCTTGGCCCGCACCAAAAACTCGGCATCCTCGCGGGTATAGATATCGTTGGTCACCACCGCCAAAGACAGGTGGTCCCGCAGCGCCAAGCAGAGCTTTTCCACCAAAGCGGTTTTTCCAGATCCCACCGGGCCGCCAATGCCAACCCGTACCGGCTGGGAAGTTTGCGCAACTTTGCCCGACATCGGATACCTGCTCCTCTTTTTGGGCATTCTAGAACCAGATGCTTGCAAGGGATCCGAGTATGGTTCGGCTTTTGGTGGCAACTGCTGTGGTGCTGGTGGGATTTTTGCTGGTTAACCGCCTCTATCGCAACCCGCTGAGTTCGGAGCCGAGACCAGAGCAAGCCAGCCCAGAAGCTGCCCAGCAAGGGATCCCTCAAGGTGGGCCGCTGCAGATTTACCAATCTCGGGAACAGATCCAGCAAACCCTCAACCAAGGGGCTACCGCCACCCAGCAGCAGGTGGAAGCCGTTGAGCAATCCTTGGGCAATCCTTGACCCTTGACAAGTAAGAAGGGAGGCAGGTGCCTGGTTTCAGGCGGAGAAGGGATCCCTCCCCCAGACCGTGAAGCGCCCCTCAGGCTTGGGCGGATCCCCCAGACGCGCTAAAGTCGAGAATGCTGCAATTTTACAGACTGTCCATGCGGATCCCTCCTGTTACCCCAGAGAAAGCCGATAAGCAACTGCAAAAGGTTTACGAAAGCCTGGAAAAAACCTACGGCACCGCCCTGAACCCCTTGCAGGTGATGGCCCACAAGCCCCAACTGATGCGAGCCGTGATGAACCTCTACGGGGCGCTGCACACCCAAAACCCCAACTTGCCTGAAGAGCTGAAGGAGCTGGTCAGCATCCGCATTGCCCAAATCAACGGCTGCCGCCACTACTGCCTTCCCTACCACACCCTGCAGGCGCAAAAGTACGGAGCTACCCCGGCCAAAATTGCGGCGGTGGCCCAGGCCCGCACCAGCACCCTCTACACCGAAGCGGAGAAGCTGGCCATCGAGTACGCCGAGCGGATGACCGTGCCCAGCATGGTGGTCACCGATAGCTTCTTTGCCCAGCTAAAAGCCATTTGGTCAGATGAAGATCTGGTGGAGCTATCAGCTT
>NZ_JANSIO010000498.1:0-2029 GCF_047462195.1 Synechococcus sp. R3-13
CCCCGATCCAGGGCCTCGCGAATGGCATTTTCCAAGGATAGCGTCGCGGAAACGCCCAGCATCGGCACATCCGACAAATCCAGCACCAAGGCTTGGCAGGAGGCCACGGCCTGATGTTGGCGGGAAATGGCTTGGGAAACCCCGAAGATCATCGGCCCACTCAGGTAAAACAGCAACACCTGGCCGCCTCCCTGTCGCAACAAATCCCTCTCCCGCGGGGTGAGATCCACCGCATCATCGGCATCGGTAATGGCTTTCACCTCTTCGGAGTGGATCTCGCTGAGGCGTTGAATGGTGAGCAAGTTGGCCACAAACACCCCCACCCCCACGGCGGCGATGAGATCCACAAATACCGTCATGAACATCACCCCGTACATAATGGCTGCCCCTTTGAGGGAAAGCCGGTGGGCCCGTTTCAGGAAGCTCCAGTCGAGGATATCCACCCCCACCTTGAGGGCGATCCCTGCCAGCACCGCCATTGGGATCCCTTGCGTGAGGGGAGCGGCAAACAGCACCACCATCAACAGAATGAGGGCGCGGGTGACGCCCGCCAGAGGGGTACGTCCCCCCGACTGGATATTCACCACCGTGCCCATGGTTGCCCCTGCTCCCGGCAGCCCTCCCATGGAGCCGGACACCAAGTTAGCGATCCCCTGCCCGATCAGCTCTTGGTCGGAGTCGTGGCGGGTGCGGGTGAGGTTATCAGCAATGACTGCCGTTAAGAGGGTGTCGATGCAGCCCAGCATCCCCAGCACCACCCCATCCAGCACCAAGTTGGCCAGGGAAGCAAAGGGCAACTGCGGCCACTGCAACTGCGGCAAACCGGTGGGGATAGGGCCAATGCGCCGCAAATCCCAATCGGCCATGAACAAGCTGGCCACCAGCGTTCCCAACACCAAAGCCACCAACTGCGGCGGCACCACCCGTCGCCAGGGCTTGGGATAGCCAAAAAGGATGGCAAGCGTCAGCAGCCCCAGCCCCAGCTCTGGCATCTTAAGGTTGAGCAGGTAGGTCGGCAGGTTCTGCACCGCCCCAATCACTCCCCCCTGGCTGGCGTGGCCCAAAAGCGGCGGGATCTGCAGCAAAATCATGATCCAGCCGATCCCGGACATAAAGCCGGAAATAACGCTGTAGGGCATGAGGGTGATGTATTTACCCAGTTTCAGGGATCCAAACAGGATCTGAAATAAGCCCCCCAGCATCACCACGGTGAAGGCCGGCCCCAGCCCCTGCTCCGGGTAACGAGCTGTAACATTAGCAACCACCGCCGTCATCATCACAGTCATCGGCCCGGTGGGTTCGGAGATGAGCGTGGGCGTACCCCCAAACAGAGCCGCAAAAAAGCCCACGCATACTGCTCCGTACAAGCCCGCCACCGGCCCTGCCCCCGAAGCCACCCCAAAGGCCAAGGCCATCGGCAAGGAAACAATCGCCGTCGTCAACCCGCCGAACAGATCCCCGCGCCAGTTGTCTAGGCTCAGACGTCGGTGCCAATCCAGAAATCTCTTGCCGCCGGACTGTTGTTCTTTCGCTTGGCTCAGCATGCCCCAAAGCCCTCCACGCTATGGGCAGCCTATCATTGAACGTTACTATAGAGATCATGCTAGAGAATAGGTTTTCTTCTATAGTTTCCCTCAAGGATTCCCCTCCAAGCGAGGGCATGGGGCTTGAGCCGGTAGAGTTGTGTGAAAGTGAGAGTAGTCCACATAGCGATGCCCATTGCTGTCCAGGTGGAGAATATCGGCAAATCGGTGGTTCCAGAGAATCTCATCGGCCAAGTAGGAGTGGCGAGCATGGATGGTTTGGGAAAAGGTGTCGTCGATGCCGGTCAGGGTAATGATCAGCTCCGCTTGGCCCACCTGTAAATCTCGATCCATGAGGCTGTAGAGAGGGCCGCCGATGAACCACCGAGCCTCTCCTACTGGAAGTCAGCCAGCCTTCACAAAGGGCGAATGGTAGACTGGGAATACAAAAGCTTTCTGCTCAATTCAATCACCTTCAGCTTACTAGCGCAGGAGCCCCGCACTGT
>NZ_JANSIO010000499.1:0-3432 GCF_047462195.1 Synechococcus sp. R3-13
AACGGCAACTCCTTCGGTGTCCTGTTTTGCGTGACCACCTATGGCGAGTCCCACGGGGGGGCGGTGGGGGTGGTGGTGGATGGCTGCCCGCCGCGGCTGCCCTTGAGCGAGGCCGACATTCAGGCAGAGCTGGATCGGCGGCGTCCTGGCCAGAGCCCCATCACGACGCCCCGCCAGGAAGCGGATCGCTGCCAGATCCTCTCCGGGGTTTTTCAGGGCTTTACGCTGGGCACCCCCATCCACATCCTGGTGCGCAACCAAGATGCCCGCCCCCAGGACTACCAGGAGATGGCCACCACCTTCCGCCCTTCCCATGCCGATGCCACCTACCAGGCCAAGTACGGCATCCGCAACTGGCAGGGGGGCGGACGGGCCTCAGCGCGAGAAACCATTGGCCGGGTGGCTGCCGGGGCCATTGCCAAGAAGATCCTGCGCCTAGCGGCAGGGGTGGAGATCCTGGCCTACGTGCAGCGGGTAAAAGACGTGGAAGCCCAGGTGGATCCCAGCTCGGTAACTGCAGAGCAGGTGGAGGCCAACATCGTCCGCTGCCCCGATCCCCAAGCGGCGGCGGCCATGATCCAAAAAATTGAGGAGGCGGCGCGGGAAGGGGATTCGCTGGGGGGAGTGGTGGAGTGTGTAGCCCGCCGGGTGCCGCGCGGGCTGGGATCCCCGGTGTTTGACAAGCTGGAGGCCGACTTGGCCAAGGCGGTGATGTCCCTGCCAGCCAGCAAGGGGTTTGAGATTGGCTCGGGGTTTGCCGGCACCTACTTGACGGGTAAGCAGCACAACGACGAGTTTTACATGACCCCTGCCGGCTGGCGTACCCGCAGCAACCGCTCCGGCGGCATCCAGGGGGGCATCAGCAACGGAGAAGATATCCTCCTAAGGGTGGCCTTTAAACCCACCGCCACCATTCGCCAGGCCCAAAACACCGTCACCCTCGATGGGCAAGAGACGGTTTTGGCGGCGCGGGGACGCCACGATCCCTGTGTGCTGCCGCGGGCGGTGCCGATGGTGGAGGCGATGGTGGCCCTGGTGCTCTGCGACCACCTGCTGCGCCACCACGCCCAGTGCGGATCCCTGGTCTTGCCGGAGGTGCCCCTCCCTGTCGCCGCTGCTCCCCAGGCCTAGGAGTCCCCGGCTATGGCCAAGGCCAAAACCGTCTGGGAGTGCAGCCAGTGCGGCGAGCGCTATGCCAAGTTTTTGGGCCGCTGCGACCATTGCGGCGCCTGGAACACTCTGACGGAAGTGGTCGTCGCCCCAGCGGCCAAGTCCCCACGGGCCCAAGCCCTCGCTCCTAGGTCCAACCGCGCCAATGGGATCCCCCGGTCGGCTCTCCCCCTCTCCCAGGTCTCCTCAGATCGCCACCCTCGCCTCTCCTCCGGCTATGGCGAGTTTGACCGGGTGTTGGGAGGTGGCATTGTGCCGGGATCCCTGGTGTTGATTGGCGGGGATCCGGGCATTGGCAAGAGCACCCTGCTGCTGCAGAGCGCTGCCCACCTGGCCAAGAGCGGGCCCATCTTATACGTGTCGGGGGAAGAATCAGCCCAGCAGATCAAGCTACGCGCCGAGCGGCTGGGGGTGGAAAGCGAGCAGCTCTACCTCTTGGCCGAGACCGACCTGGAGGCCATCGTGGCGGAGATCCAGGCTCTGCAACCGCAGGTGGCGGTGATCGACAGCATTCAAGCCATCTTCTGGGGGCAACTCACCTCGGCGCCGGGATCCGTTTCCCAGGTGCGGGAATGCACCGGCCTGTTAATGCGGCTGGCCAAAAAACTGGGGGTGGCTCTGCTGATTGTAGGCCATGTTACCAAAGACGGATCCCTGGCCGGGCCGAAGGTGCTGGAGCATTTGGTGGACACGGTCTTGTACTTTGAGGGGGATCGCTTCCAAAGCCACCGCCTATTGCGCGCCGTCAAAAACCGCTTTGGGGCAGCCCAGGAAATGGGTGTTTTTGAGATGACCGCCTCTGGCTTGGTGGAGGTGGACAATCCTTCTCAGCTTTTCTTGAGCAGCCGGGATCAGGCCACACCCGGAACGGCCACCATCGTCGCCTGTGAGGGCACCCGTCCTCTGGTGGTGGAAGTGCAGGCCCTGGTCAGCCCCACCAGCTACAGTTCCCCCCGCCGCACCTCCACCGGCATTGAAATCAACCGCTTTTTGCAGATCTTGGCTGTGCTGGAAAAACGGGTGGGGATCCCGCTTTCCAAATACGATGCTTACATCGCCTCTGCCGGCGGCATTCAGGTAGCCGAGCCAGCTGCCGACTTGGGGGTAGCAGTGGCCGTGGCCGCCAGCTTCCGGGATCGCCAAGTGGATCCTTTTACAGTCCTGATTGGCGAGGTGGGACTGGGGGGGCAGGTGCGCCCGGTGGCCCAGTTGGAGCAGCGCTTGAAAGAAGCCAGCAAACTGGGGTTTCGCCACGCCATCATCCCCAACAGCCCTGTGTTGTCGGATCACGGCCTGCGCCTGAGTCGGGTGCAGCGGGTGTTGGAAGCCCTGCTGGTGGCTGTGCCCGGTTCCCAGAGCGCAGAGTGAACATCCCCTTGCCTTCCACCCGTCGCCGGCTGCTGGGCTCTGCTGCGCCTATCTCCAAAGGCCAAGCAAGGACTCCGTCCCGCTAACGCGATTGGACTCCGTCCCGCTAACGCGATCGGCATCCGCTGCTTCGGTGGCATGTCCATCATGTTCCCGAAAACTTTTGTTACCCTCGAAAAAGGCTACGCCTGCTGGGCAAACAGCTCAGCAGCCTTAGCTGAGCCCTAGTCCGTAGTTAGCAACACCAGCAAGGGATCCCGGTGAGCATGGTTTCCGCACCCTCCAGCCCAGTCCAGCCCTCGATGCCAGAGACGGCATTTCCTCCGCCACCGGATAAAGGCTACACCCGCTGCGCGAACAGCGACCTGGTCATCGAGGATGATGAGCCCGCGGACAGCATTCTCTCCAAAAAGCTGCAGCGCCTGCTCACCAGCGCTCTCTACGCCTCTTTCCAGCCCAAGGCCGAAGACACGGGGGAGCTGATCCCCTTTTTGGCCACAGCCAATATTGGCCTGTTCTCTGCCCTCAAACTGCCCCCCCTGATGCCCGATGTGACGCTCAGCCTGGAGGTGGCTCCCCCCGCCAGCTTTGAGCGCAAGGAAGATCGCACCTACCTGGTCTGGGAGATGGGTAAGCCGCCGGATGTGGTCATTGAGATTGTCTCCAAGCGCAAAGGGGAAGAGCTGGGCCGCAAACGCAAAGACTATGCCCGCGCCGGCGTCAGCTACTACGCGGTCTACGATCGCACAGCGGGCGTAGCCTCTCCCTTGCGGCAACTAAGGGAACTGCAGGGATCCCCTCTGGCCCTTTTTCAGCGGCGGGGAGGTGAGTTTGTCCCCTTCGCGTCCACATGGCTGGAGGACAAAGGACTCCGTCCCGCTAACGCGAAAGGAC
>NZ_JANSIO010000499.1:3442-3655 GCF_047462195.1 Synechococcus sp. R3-13
GGCTGGGCTTAACCCTCTGGCAGCGATCCTTTGAGGTCGTGAATACCGAATGGCTACGCTGGTGTGATCGGGAGGGGCAGGTTTTGCCCACCGGCGAAGAAAAGGCTGCTCTGGAACAACAGCGCGCTGAGGCAGAACGCCAACGGGCCGAAGCCCTTTTGGAGCTGCTGCGTTCCCACGGCAAAGGACTCCGTCCCGCTAACGCGAAAGGAC
>NZ_JANSIO010000499.1:3665-3980 GCF_047462195.1 Synechococcus sp. R3-13
CACCGCCGGCAGCCTGAAAAATCCCGTCCCTAACGGGGCTTCCATTGTCCATTGCCTATCCACCGCCATGTCTACCCTCCCCAGCAGCAGCGAAGCCGCCCAACGGGCCGCCCGATTGGAAAAAGCCCAACACCTGCGGGAACAAGGGATCCCGCCCTATGCCTATTCTTTTCCTGTTACCCATCTGGCTGCCGAGCTGCAGGAGCAATTTGCCGACCTAGAGCCCGGCGGCGAGCGGGAGGATGTGCAGGTGGCGGTGGCCGGGCGGATCCGGGCGCGGCGGGTCATGGGCAAGCTGGCTTTCTTTACCCTTCA
>NZ_JANSIO010000500.1:0-5349 GCF_047462195.1 Synechococcus sp. R3-13
TGAGCTTATTATTGACTAGAGTCATGCTCTCCAAAGCCGGCCACCCCGACGCCTACACCCTAGGCTGAGCTGGCTTGCCTTGGCCAAAGGCAGGGAGAACCTGAGGCAGCCGCAAAGTAAAACAGGTGCGATTGGCCTCGCTGTTGAGGTGAATGCTTCCTTGCAACAGGCTTACCCGCTGCTGCACAAGGGCCAACCCCAACCCTGTCCCCCCTTGCCGCCAGGGATCCGCGCTGGGCACCCGATAGAACTTCTCAAATACCTGCTTTTGCTCTTCCAGGGGAATGGTTACGCCGGTGTTGAGGACTTGGATGTCCAGGTGGTCGGAATGGCAGGTGGCCTGAAGGCTGATCAGGTGCCCAGCAGGGGTGAATTTACATGCATTTTTCAGCAATTCCGCCAGCACCGACTTTAGCACTCCCGGCAGGGTAAAAATGGCAGGCAGTCCTGGAGGGATCCCAAGGCTGAAGCGCTGATGGTGACTATGGGCCTCCTGAGCAAAGGGCTCTGCGATCTGGGGCAACCACTCTTTCAGCTCCAACCAGCAGGGCTGCTGTGAACCGTTCGCGTTAGCGGGACGGAGTCCCTTGAGCATCTCCAACTGCTGCAGTTCCAGATGCTGAGTATCTGGAAGAGGAGGATTCGACAGCGGCCTTGGCGGGAGGACGGGCCGTGCCCCAGGTGCTGGGTCACCGGAGTTAGCGGCGGAAGGGATCCTGCTTCGATCCAGCTTCGCCATCCAACACCTCTAGGATGGCCTTGGCAGCGCGAGCCAGAACGCCGGGTTCTCCTAGGGCTGCCCGCATCGCGGCGTAGTCGGCTTGCAGTTGGGCTTTGCGTTCGGGCCGAGTTAGCAACTCCAGCGCCAGTTGGGCGATCTTCTCCGGCTGGGCCTGCTCCTGCAGCAACTCCGGGACAATGGGGCGCATCTGCACCAGGTTGGGCGGAGACATGAAGGGCACCGACACCCTCAGCCAATGGCGGGCGATCCAGAAGGTGAGGGGGTTGAGGCGATAGATCACCACCTGGGGGATCCCCAAGATAGCCGTCTCCAAGTTCACCGTGCCCGACTTGGCCAACACCAAATCAGCCGCTGCCAAGGCGAGGTGATGAGCTTTGTGGGGGGAGAAGAAGGACAGAGCTTGGGGATCCAAAAGGGTGAGGTTGAGCCCAAGGCGGCGGGCAGCCCGCGCAATCGGGGCAGCAAAACGGGGCGAGGCCAGGGGCACCCAAAACTGTGCCTGAGGCAGGTGAGCTTGCAACAACTGAGCCGCCTTGAGCAAGACAGGCAGAACCGAGCGCAGCTCTTGCCGACGCGAAGCCGGCACCACCACCACCACCGTGGCTTCGGCAGGGATCCCCAACTGGGCTCTGGCTGCAGCACGGCTGGGCACAGCGGCCAAAATATCCAACAGGGGATGGCCCACATACTGGACATGGGCTCCTGCCGCCGCGTAGTAGCGGGCTTCCTCAGGGAAAATTGCCAACATCAGCCGCATCTGCTGGGCCAGTTGGTAGGTGAGGCGGGCGTCCTGCGACCACACCCACTCTTGGGGGGCAATGTAATAGACAGCAGGGATCTGCCGCCGTTGCAGCAGACGGGCAATGCGGCTGTTGACGCCGATGTAGTCCACCAGCACAGCCACATCTGGCGGGTCTTGGGCCAAAAAGCGGCGAATCTTCCATTCCGTCCAGAGGGCGGGGCCGATAAAGGGAAGAGCCTCTAAAATGCCAACGGAGCTGATCTCGGTAGTGCGGTGCAATAAACGGGCCCCGGCAGCAGCCATGCGCTCTCCCCCGACCGCTGTGATGCGCAGTTGAGGGCGCTGGCGCAGCAATTCTTCAATCAGATGGCCGGCCTGCAGATCCCCTGAGACCTCGCCCGTGCAGATGAACAGGTGGCTCACCAGAGCTACGCTCCCGACCCCAATCTTTAGTCATCCAGCTCTGAAGTGCTCTGCACCGGCGGATCTTCCCCCCTCCCGCGCAGGGCCGGCAGAGGGCCACGTCGTTGGGGCTGGGAGAGGGAGTCTTCCAAAAATTGCAGCAGATGTTGCAGGGATCCCGTCTCGTCCACCCACTCTTTCCCCTGTAGGGAAAGGACATGGCGCTCTCCCTCCGCACCGCTGTTACAAACGACACACAGGCTGCTGCGCAGCGTTTGCAGCGCTTTTTCCAAAGGCAACCCTGAGCGGTACAAAAATCGGTAGACCTGCCGCAGCAAGGGCAGGGATCCCTCCATCCCTTGGGCTCGCCGCAGCCCCACCAAGTTCAGACCGCGGATGCGAGCCGGATGTCCTTCCACCAACATGTAGGGGGGAACGTCGCGGTCAACCCGGCTCATCGCCCCCACCATGGCCAAGCGCCCGATGCGGGTGAACTGGTGGATCCCGACCATGCCGCCGATGCGGGCTTGAGACTCGATGTGGATATGGCCGGCCAAGGAAACAGCATTGGTAATCACCACCTGATTTTCGATGACGCAGTTGTGGGCGACATGGGTGTAGGCCATCAGCAGGTTGTAATCTCCAATCAGGGTGGCTTCCCCTTCATTGGTAGCCCGGTTGATGGTGACGAACTCGCGGATGCGATTGCCTCTGCCGATTACCACTTGAGAGGGGGCGCCGCTGTACTTCAGATCCTGAGGCTCGGTGCCCACAACTGCTCCCGGAAAAATGTGGTTGCCCTCGCCGATTTCCGTCCAGCCATCGATCACCACATGGGCCCCCACCACCGTATGGGCAGCGATACGAACATGCTCGCCGATCACCGCATACGGGCCAACCTGCACCGTCTCGTGTAGCTCAGCTTTCGGATGGATCACCGCGGTGGGATGAATCCGCTCCCGTGAGCGGTGCGGCGCACTTGCAGAGGCGTTGGGAGTGGATCCCGCTGAAGCGAACGAACTCATTTCCGACCTAGCCAGCAACTGTGGTTACGCTCCCAACCCCGCGAAGGATCACCAAGACTTGACTCCAGGGGAGATGAGCCTTAGAGCTACGCCCCACTGTCGCGACAACATGTTTACCGTATCCCGACAGAAAGGCGCAAGCAGCCCCTGAGCCATCTTTCTATCCCAACACTTTATCTCAATTGCGAGAACACCCACACCGGAGCGCCTCCTGGATGGCCGCTGTTGGCCCATCAATCCACCAGGGAGAACATCAGCTCCCCCTCGGTTACCAGTTGCCCTCCCACCTGAGCGCGGCAGAACATCTTGCCAATGCGCCTCTGGCGAATGGTGAGCAAGTCGGCAGAGAGCAGCAGCTGATCCCCCGGCAGTACCGGGCGGCGAAAGCGAACGCCATCGATCCCGGCAAACAGGGCCAAACGCCCGGCCACGTCCGGCAACTTGGTCAACACGATCCCCCCTATCTGGGCCATGGCCTCGACGATTAGGACGCCGGGCATGATGGGTCGGTTGGGGAAATGCCCTTGAAAAAAAGGCTCGTTGAAGGTGACGTTTTTCAGGCCCACCGCCCGTTGCCCCGGTTGATACTCCACAACCCGATCCACCAGCAAGAAAGGATAGCGATGGGGCAAGATCTCCAAAATCTGCTCCGTTGTGAAGACGGGGGGAGCGGTTGCCAATTGAGCGGCTGCTTCAGCCGAGAGGAGGGGAGGAGGGGAGACATCAGAGGCCATGGTGAACCCACAGAGGCAGAGGACAAAACCAAATCCCGGACGGGGAGGACGGCAGGCCAGAACTCAGCCAAAAGAGCACCCAGGGATCTACGGAGAAGAGATCAAGAGATTCCAATAGAGCGGATCCCCCTGAAGAAAAGTGCTCGGCACCGCTGTCGCACCTGAGGATGGCAGGGTTGTTGCTGCGCAACCGGATCCCTTGCTCCCCCTCACTCTTCATGGATCAGCAGGGATCCACTCTTGAGCAACTGCTCGGCCAAACGGTGGTGCAGGGCATGGCCCGCCTTGTAGGCCACAATGTGCCCCTGCAGTCGGCAGCCCAGGAGGCTGAGATCTCCTAGTAAATCTATCAGCTTATGGCGCACCGGCTCATCTGGGTAGCGCAATGGCCCCAACCACTCGGTTTGGCTACAGACAATGGCATTTTCCAGGCTGCCCCCCTGGATTAGCCCCCGTTCCCGGGCCAGCTCCACATCCTGCTGGCGGGCGAAGGTGCGGGCCGGCGCAATGGACTGGACAAAATCCGGCCTGTTCTCCCTCCAGCTCAGCCACTGTTCTCCAATCGGGCAATCGGCAAAATCGATGCCATAGGTAAAGCGGGCTGTAGGATGGGGGAGGGCGCTGACAAAGGCTTCCCCCGCCCAGACAGTGACCGGTTCTTGGATCACCCCCAGCAGGGCTGGCTGATCTTGGGCCTGGATCCCGGCCTGGGCAATGGCCTCCACAAAGGGCAGGGCAGAGCCATCCAGAATCGGCAGCTCCGGCCCCTCCACCTCGATGCGGCAGTTGTCAATGCCCAGGATGTAAAGGGCGGCCAGCAGGTGTTCCACCGTCTGCACTTGAACAGAGGGGGATCCCTGCTGCAACAGGGTGCAGAGATGGGCAGGGGCCAGGGATCCCAACCGAGCCGGGATCTCAGGGGATCCCGGTTGATCCACCCGCACAAACACCCGACCGCTGCCGGCAGGAGCTGGATGCAGACTGCAGCCAATTGGCAGGCCGGTGTGCAGGCCAACGCCTTCCAGAGAAATAGAGCTGGCTAGGGTGTGTTGCCGGCCTCTCATCATGCTCCGCACCGCTAGTGCAAACGCTCTTGGCCCCGGTCGAAAACGCGGTAATACAGCTCCCGATAGCCCACGCGCAGGTTACTGCCGGCATCTGCCAACTTGGCTTTGTGACTGCGGGTGCCGTAGGCGCTGAACACCTCGTAGGTATCCCCTTCAAAGAAAAAGGAAGAGACATCGGACACCTCTTCGCCCCCCAGCAACTGCCAGCGCCCCTGGCGAAACTGCAGCCGGTAGTGGGCTCTATCCAAGCTGCCGGAAGGACGGTCGATCATGGCGTCGATGCTGCCCTCGTAGAAGGGCTCTGCACCACCATCGTGAACCGACACCTCCACAGCGATATCTCGGTAACGGCAGTTGGGCCGGTTGCACAGGCGAATTGAGCGCATGGCCTCGGCAATGGCTTCCAGCCGCTGCCGCGCTACGGTCAGGGAAAGGTGCTCTATACCCCCATCGCGAGCGAGCTGGGGCGACACCTGAGCCGCCTCTGCCACTGTGGAGGGCAACGAATGGGCAGCCAACGCCGGGGATCCCCAGCAGCATCCCACCAACACCAGACAAATCAAGCTCAGCCAACAACGGTATGCGGATCCCATGAACACAATCTATGACCAAGAAAACTGGGTTGCAAGCCCTGCCC
>NZ_JANSIO010000500.1:5359-5766 GCF_047462195.1 Synechococcus sp. R3-13
GCGCAGTGTCAACAGGAAAAGTATCTGGGAGTTCATCCCAGCAGTTGGGGTCATGGCATCCCCCACCACTCGCAAGAGTGGTGTAGCCCAGGAAGTGGGAATCATCCTGCAACCCGGAAAAGAATCCCTGCCCTTTAGGTCGGCTTTATTTGTTTCTTCTGTAGAACCTCCAAGAACAGAAGCTCAAACACTTTACGTCTTCTTTCCTGGCGCTCTGGGTTAGCCTTTTCCCATCCTCCAACCGATGCAGACTTACTCTTCCAGCAGAACTGCCTCCGACAAAGGTGAGCCCAAACTTGGGGTGGCGCACTAAACTACCCCGCCTCAAACCTAAGCTCAGCATACCCCCGTAGGAAAGTCTTTTCCCACCTTTGCCCGGTTGCAAACGATGCAGTTGACGACGATGA
>NZ_JANSIO010000500.1:5776-6681 GCF_047462195.1 Synechococcus sp. R3-13
CAGAGGAACGACCATAAGCATCTGCTGATTGTCCGGCTGCAGGTGCCCCCCGGTCACGGAGTTGGCTAACACCCACGCATCCACGCAGTGGGCCGCAAACACTTCGGCGGTCTTTTTGTTGGTTTTCTGCAAACCCAAGGCATCCCGCATCTGCTGGGTTTCCCACCCTGAGCGGGTTAGTACCTGTCCCAGATTGGCTAGCTGCCGATAGAACCATTGCTTACCCACCTCTGAGGGAGAGAAAGACACGTCCCAGCGGCGCTTGCCACGGGTCTTCGCCTTAATGTCCTCAACCACAAATACGGATACGGGAAACAACTGGCTTAGCCACCGAGCCAGACGTAGCTTCCACTGCCAGCGAGCCTTGGTGGAAGGGGGCAACCCACCCCTGGCGCGATTAAACCTGGGTTGACGACAGGGCGTTTGGCGATACCGTCGCGCTCGACGCATGATGCGCCGTTGTTCGACATGCTCCTTCACCCAGGTGACCGCGTCCGCTTGGAGGTTCAGGTAGGTCTGTGCGGCGGATTTAACCGACCACCCCTCTTTCTTGCTCCCTGGGTCAATGCCGACGGCTATGGGTTGGGTTTGCCGGTCAGAAGGCTCCACGTTAAGCCGGACTCAAAACACCCCTCTCTTCCAAAAGGGAGTAGCCTTGCCGGTCTTAATCCACCTTCTGGCTCGACTGGGTGTGGTCGGCATGAGCGGGTTTTGGTTGTGGTCTACGACAGGCACAAACATGCGGTAAGTCTCCTACTCGGAGTATGTACGTCCCTTCGCCACTGACCAACGTAGAGGTAGCCAACTAGGGAAGCATTCGCTACGTACTGTGGGCTGCCACGCCCAGTCGGCTCAGTCCCCTTCAATCGCCCTCCATGACTGGGTTGCTTGGGCAGGCTAGTCTT
>NZ_JANSIO010000500.1:6691-10860 GCF_047462195.1 Synechococcus sp. R3-13
ACCTTACTTCCACAAGCCCCCACCTTTAGCTGGGGGTACTTGACCTGCTGGATCTGACGGATCAGTTCGGGTACCACCTGGTAGAGATCCCCGACGATACCGTAGTGGGCAAATTTGAAGATGGGGGCAGAGCTGTCTTTGTTGATGGCGATGATCGTCTGGGATTTGTCCATGCCCACGCGATGCTGGATGGCTCCGGAAATGCCGCAGGCAATGTAGAGCTGAGGTCGGACGGTCTTGCCGGTTTGGCCCACTTGATGGGCGTAGGGGATCCACCCAGAATCCACGGCCTTGCGGGAGGAGCCGACGGCGCTGTTGGGGAAACAAGCGGCCAACTCCTTCAACAGCTCAAATCCCTGTGGGGATCCCAGCCCGTAGCCGCCGGAAACGATCACCTTGGCGCGGGTGAGATCTACCGCCTGGGACAGGTTGCGCACCGTTTCCACAATCTGCAGGCGCAGATCGCCGGGATCCAAGTTGACCGGCACCGGGATCACGTCCCCCTGGCGGGATCCATCCCAGGGCAGAGGCACCATCACCCCTGGGCGCACCGTGGCCATTTGCGGGTTTTTCCAGGGGCCAAGGATGCGGGCCTTGAGAGATTCGCCGAAGCTGGGCCGGATGGCATAAAGGCAGTCGGGGAAGAGGCCGGACTTGCTGGGATCTTTGCTGTTGGTGTACTCGAAGGGGCCAATGTCCAGCTCGGTGCAGTCTGCCGTCAGGCCGGTCTCCAGGTGGGCGGCCAAGCGGGGGGCCAGATCTCGCCCGGTGGTGGTGGATCCCAGCAGGATGGTGTGGGGTGGTTGGGGCCAGCTTTTGATCAAGTCCGTGATCACCCGGCGGTAGGGCAGGGTGCGGTATTCGGCCAACTCCGGATGATCGGCGATGAAGACTTGATCTGCCCCGTGGCCGATCAGAATTGGGGGCAAGTGGGCAATGTTGTATCCAAGCACAAGAGCGCTCAAGGTGGCTCCCAGCTTATCGGCCAGCCGCCGCCCGGCTCCCAACAACTCTAAGCCGATGGGCTGCAATTCCCCATTCACCTGCTCCGCGAAGACCAATATCCGCTTGCGATCCATAAAACTGTGACTCCTAGGTTGAGATCGGGATTGAATCGGGTTGGGGTTGCGACGAGGTCAGCAGAGTCCTTCTGGGTCAACTTTTCACCGCAGCCAGCTGGCCTGGGGTCGATGATCAGACAGTGATGATTGAGGGGCGATGGGGGGCCGGTGGGGCGCAAGATGTAAAGATCTAGGAGGTTGCGGCGTAGCGGGAGAGGTCAACGGCCTGGGTCAGTTGGTTGACCAGTTGGGGGACGGATTGTCCCTGAAAGACCTGACAGTTGCCGCCAATTTCCCCCACTTTTTCGGTGGCAGCCACGATGGTTGGGGATCCCTTGAGACCGCAGCGCTCCGGGTCTGCCCCCACATCGTCCAAGTTGAGGATCTGGATTGCCTCGGCCCGTGCCATTTCATCCCGCATTAGCCGCTGCACCCGCTGCACACCCCGTAGAGTGGGGTAGGCCAAACGCCGAGCGGAATTGGCCACCGTAATCAAAACCGGCAGGGGCACCATTACGATTTGGGATCCCCCTTCGATGGCCCGCCGCGCCACCAGGATCCCATCCCGAATCTCGAAGGCTTCGCAATAGGCGACCTGAGGGATCCCCAACCGCTCCGCCAACTGCGGCCCCACCTGGGCCGTATCGCCGTCGGTGGTCTGGAGCCCGCAGAAGATCACATCGGGCCGGCCAGCATAGCGAACCGTCTGGGCCAGAGTATAGGCAGTGGCTAGGGTATCGGAAGCGGCCAAGCGGCGGTCGGTCATCAAAATACCCCGATCCACCCCGTGGGCAATGGCCTCGTAGAGCACCTCAATGGCCGGGGGTGGCCCCATTGTAATTGCCGTTACTCTCGCCCCGTGTTGCCGTTTGGTTTGCAGAGCTGCTTCCAGTGCATAGCGATCAAAAGGGTTTAACATCCGCTTGGCCTTGGCGCGATCGATCGTGCCGTCACTGTTGATGCCGGCCTTGGCGTTTTGATCGGGAACTTGCTTAATCAGAACAAAAGTTTCCAAGGGCCCAAACTTCCTAGCGACCCTCTTCAGATTAAAAGGGATCCCTGAGCACCACAAACTTATTCAGCTTTTTTTCGGGATCGGAAAAGCTATCTCGACTTCAAGCACCCCTAAGCTACTCTTCCCAATACATCTGTTTCTCAGGTTTGATTTCATTGACATGCTCCCCATGCCCAAAGGCAGGGGCCTTACGGCGTTCTTGGGTAACCCTAAACAAAGTTCGAGACACTCCCCTACTGCTCCATGCCGCTTCCGGTCTCCCATCCACCAACGCGAACAGGTCTCCCGTCGGCCTCTTTCAGGAGTAGCCTGGGATCCCTGCCACGAAAAGCTTTGGGGATACTTCGCGGATGAGGGATCCAATAAGGACGCAGACCGCACCTGCAGCCAGAAATAGCCTCCCAGCAAGCAGGATAAGTTGGCCTGCACCGGCAAGCCAATAGACAGAGGCTTCAAAATCGTTGCTGGCCTAACCCAGATTATCCAATCATCCGCTCAGACTTGGGTGGGAGCAGACTTCCATCAAACACTTGCTCTAGAGAGGGCTTAGTGGGCAAGCCAAAGCCATCCACCACCTGAGCAATCGAGGTTTCCATACGAGCAGGCACTACATCCCCCAAACCAATTTGTCGCACCTCATCGGTAACAAACAGGCGCGGCATTGCCAGGGTAAGGCGCAATTTCTCAATTGCCGTATCCAGCACCTGCCCCTCGGCCTTGGCTTTGTCCAGAAGGGCCAACATGTTGCCATCGGTGTCGCGGATGGTGTCTTGCCAACCCTTGACATAGGCCCGCAAGAAAGCTTTGAATTGCTCAGGCTTCTCACGCAGCAATTGCACACGGGTGATGACGGCATTGCCATACAGCTCAAGGCCGTAGTCGTTGTAAAGGAAGGGAACAATATCTTCCAGCTTGACCCCGCCCCGCACCAAATTGGGCATGGCCGAGGTCATAAAGCCGCTGATTGCATCCACCCGACCTTGGATGAGGAAAGGTTCGCGCAACTGTGGCTCCATGGTCAGCCACTCCACCGACCCCGGATCGATGCCGACTTGCTTGGCAAAGACCGGCCAGAGCCGACGCGGCGCATCCCCTGCTGGCGCTCCCAGCTTCTTGCCCGCCAGTTGGGCAGGCTTCGTGATGCCCTTGCCTTTCAGGGTGTAGATGCCGAAGGGAGAGCGGTTGTAGAGGATATAGATTGCCACCAAGGGCACATCTGGGTTTTTGGCATTGAACTCAATCATGGAGTAGGGATCCCCTTCTCCCAGGTCGTACTGGCCTGCCGCGATCTTGGTGATGGAATTGGCAGATCCATAGCCCCGCTCGTAGGTGACCTCTAGCCCCTCTTGGGCAAAGTAGCCCTTCAAGATCGCGGTTATGAGGGGAGTATCCGTAGAAGAGGGCAGCCAGGAGAGGGTGTACTTCAGGGGCGTTAGGCCCTGGGAAACCAGCAGCGGCCCTCGGCTCTGGGCTCTAGCCTTTAGGTTGTACCCCCCAACAGCGGCCAGGGAAGCAGCCGCAGCAGCAGACTGAATGAATTGGCGACGCGACGATTTCGGGATGGACATATCTATATGCTCCACAGCACCTGGCTCAGTAGGGATCCGCAAACGGGAATGCGGCAAACAATGGAGTGAAGACTATAAGCAACCAACTTAGCAAGGCGGAGTCAAACTTCTGTATTTGAGGATACCTTTACCTGCTGGGGGATCCCCTTTTAGCCAAGGTGAGAACTCTGCCTTGGTCATGGCCGGTTCGTTGCCGGTATGATAGTGCTCCTGCTGCCGCAGGGATCCCGATCGCCATTGCTCTTAACTCACGTGTATCCCTCTTCAACCATGGCCATCCAATCCCCTTCCACCTCCCTGGTTCGGTTTCTCACCGCCGCCGTAGCCGAGAGCATTCGACGGGCCTCAGAGGCGGGGCAACTGGGATCCCTGGCCCCCCAGCAAGCCACAGCGATTGCCCCCGTGATCCAGATCCCCAGCGACCCTCGCTACGGCGATTACGCCTGTCCCACCCCCCTGGGCATGGCCAAGCTCTGCCGCCTAGCACCGGCCCAGATCGCCCAAACCCTGCAAAAACACTTGGAT
>NZ_JANSIO010000501.1:0-1340 GCF_047462195.1 Synechococcus sp. R3-13
GGGAGGCCGGGAGGAGGTGGTACAGGGTTTGCGGCAGCGAGGGGCAGAGGTGGTGGAGGTGGCCGCCTATCAGTCTGCCTGTCCGGCGACAGCGGATCCCCAGGTGGTGGAGGCTCTGAAGGCCCGTCAGGTGGACATCCTCACCTTTGCCAGCTCCAAGACGGTGCAGCATTTTGCCCACTTGATCCGGCAGGCAGGGCTGGGCCCAGAGGTGTGGGATCCACCGGTGCAGATTGCCGCCATCGGCCCCAAAACCGCCGAAACCTGCAAAGCCGCATTCGGTCGGGTGGATATCGAAGCGCAGGAGTATACTCTGGAAGGATTGGTGGAAGCCCTCATCCAAGCGACCAACCGTTTCACCCAGCCTTTTCAGGCCGTTCGCGGTAGCAGTTCACAGCACCCAAGGGCTCCTCTATAATGAACCCGCCCATGCCGCCCGCGTCAGCCAGCCGGGCATCCCAAGCAGATACACCCAGACACCATGTGGCAGACGGCCAAGCTCTACGAAGACATCCTTTACGAAAAAACGGATGGCATTGCCAAGATCACCATCAACCGTCCCCACAAGCGCAACGCCTTTCGCCCCAAAACTGTTGCCGAGCTGATCGATGCGTTTGCCGATGTGCGAGAGGATCCCCGTATCGGGGTGGTGTTGTTGACCGGGGCAGGGCCCCACAGCGACGGCAAGTATGCCTTTTGTGCCGGTGGGGATCAAAGCGTGCGGGGCGAGGCTGGCTATCTGGATGAGGCCGGGATCCCTCGTCTCAATGTGCTGGATCTGCAGCGCATCATCCGCTCTTTGCCCAAGGTGGTGATTGCCCTAGTGGCAGGCTACGCCATCGGGGGTGGCCATGTTTTGCACCTCATCTGCGACCTGACCATTGCCGCCGATAATGCCATCTTTGGGCAAACCGGCCCTAGGGTGGGCAGCTTCGATGGGGGCTTTGGGGCCGCCTACCTGGCGCGAGTGGTGGGGCAAAAAAAAGCCCGCGAGATTTGGTTCCTCTGCCGCCAATACACCGCAGCCCAAGCCCTAGAGATGGGTCTGGTCAATGCCGTGGTGCCAGTGGAAGAGCTAGAAGCTGAAGGGATCCGCTGGGCGCAAGAGATTCTCCAGCACAGCCCCTTGGCCATCCGCTGCCTCAAAGCCGCCTTCAATGCCGACTGCGATGGGCAGGTGGGGCTGCAGGAGCTGGCCGGAGATGCGACGTTGCTGTTCTACATGACCGAGGAAGCTGCTGAGGGCAAACGCGCCTTTTTGGAAAAGCGCCCCCCCAACTTTCGCCAGTTTCCCTGGCTACCTTAGATAGTTTCCATTAATTCCACTTCCCCGAAGGGAA
>NZ_JANSIO010000501.1:1350-1418 GCF_047462195.1 Synechococcus sp. R3-13
TGCCCCCCCAATTTTGTTGTTCTGGGGGAAACAGGAGGGTTTCCATTAATTCCACTTCCCCGAAGGGA
>NZ_JANSIO010000501.1:1428-1496 GCF_047462195.1 Synechococcus sp. R3-13
TGGGGGACTGTGAACTATGCCAAGGCCCTAGGAGTGCGGTTTCCATTAATTCCACTTCCCCGAAGGGA
>NZ_JANSIO010000502.1:0-1214 GCF_047462195.1 Synechococcus sp. R3-13
CGCGTTAGCGGGACGGAGTCCTTTCGCGTTAGTGGGACGGAGCCCTTTCCCGGCGGCTGGCTGTTTTTTCCGGCCCAACCAACTGCCGGGCTGGTGCTGGCGGCAGCTTTGGTATTGGATTACCTGCTGGCGGATCCCTGGGGTTGGCCTCATCCGGTGCGGGTGATGGGGGCTGTAATTGCCTGGGGACAAGGCTATATCCTCAAGCACTGTTCGACTCCGCAAGCACAACGGTGGGGCGGGGCAGTGCTCACCCTGGCTCTGGTGGGGGGATCCTACGGCGTGGGCTGGGGACTGGTCGCCATCGGCAATGCCATCCACCCCTGGGCAGGGATCCTCGTGCAGGTAACCCTCATGGCCAGTTGTCTGGGAGGGCGCAGCCTGCGCTTTGCTGCGTTGGAGGTGTTGGATCCCTTGGAAAAAGGGGATCTGCCGGAGGCCCGTCAACGGCTCAGCCGCTACGTGGGGCGGGATACAGAGCACCTGACGGAGCCGGAGATTTTGCGGGCGGTGATTGAGACGGTGGCCGAAAATACCCCCGACGGAGCGACTGCCCCTCTGTTCTACGCCTTCTTGGGAGGGGCACCCTTGGCCTTGGCCTACAAGGCCAGCAGCACTCTGGATTCGATGGTAGGCTACCGCCATCCCCCCTTCACCCATTTGGGCACGGTGCCGGCCCGCTGTGAGGATGGGCTGACTTGGCTGCCCTGCCGCCTGACGGTGCTCACCCTGGCCCTGCTCAGCCGGGATCCCTGGGGGTTTTGGCAGCGGTGTCGTCAGGATGCGCAGGCGGATCCCAGCCCCAATTCCGGGTGGAGCGAGGCGGCTTTTGCCTGGCGGCTGCAGATCCAACTGGGGGGAACCAATTTCTATCGCGGGATCCCGAAGGTGAAACCCAAATTGGGGATCCCGGCTCGCCCCTTGACCCCGCAAGTGGTGCGGGAAAGCTTGGGACTGCTGCGACAGGTTGTATGGATTTGGGGGAGTTTGATGGTGGGAGCAACTCTCCTGTTGACCGTTCTGCAACTCATGGTCGTTTATTTCACCCCCTAGGATGAACTAAACAACCGGTTGCTTCCTGCTTCTACGACCCTTACCTAGCTGAGCTTTTGACTCAACCCCGGCAGAGGAATCTCCACAGGTGCAACTTCCCCCAGAACTTGAGGTAGAGTTAGCAAAGCTAACTAGGTCGTGTTGATCTTATGTTAGGATAG
>NZ_JANSIO010000503.1:0-1808 GCF_047462195.1 Synechococcus sp. R3-13
CCAAATGCCTCAGTATCAGGGCATTGTCGATGAGACCTTGCTCAAAGCTCGCCAAGAGGTGGGATCCAAAGCTGAGCCGAAAGCCGTGGTGGCCCATGCCATCGATCAATTGGCGGTAGCCTTCGGCGTGCGCATTTTGTCCATCATCCCTGGGCGTGTCTCGACCGAGGTGGATGCCCGCCTCTCTTACGACACAGAAGCCACAGTTGCCAAGGCCCGCCATTTGATCGAGCTCTACAAGGCGGCAGGAGCGGATCCCAGCCGGGTGCTGATTAAAATTGCCTCGACTTGGGAAGGGATCCGAGCTGCCGAGATCCTGGAAAAAGAAGGGATCCATTGCAACCTCACCCTGTTGTTTGGCCTACACCAGGCCATCGCCTGCGCCGAAGCGGGGGTGAAGCTGATCTCGCCCTTTGTGGGCCGCATCTTGGATTGGTACAAGAAACACACGGGCCGGGAGAGCTACCCTCCTGCCGAAGATCCGGGGGTGCAGTCGGTGACCCAGATTTACAACTACTTCCGCAAATACGATTTTCCGACGGAAGTGATGGGGGCCAGCTTCCGCAACATCGGGGAGATCATCGAGTTGGCCGGCTGCGATCTTCTCACCATCTCACCGGCGCTGCTGGCGGAGCTGCAAAACACCGAGGGTCACCTGGAGCGCAAGTTGGATCCAGAAAAAGCCAAGCAGATGGATATTCCCCGCCTGGTGATGGACAGAGCCACCTTCGACCAGATGCACCGGGAAAACCGCATGGCCTCAGAAAAGCTGGAAGAAGGGATCCAGGGCTTCTCCAAGGCGCTGGAGGTGTTGGAAAACCTGCTCACCGAGCGGCTACACAAGCTGGAGGGCAACAAAGTGGTGATTACCCATGCGGCCCAAGACGTGTTTCGCGTCTACGACCTGGATGGGGATGGCTTCATCACCCGCGAGGAGTGGATGGGGGCAGATCGCGTTTTCGATGCCCTGGATACCAACCAAGATGGCAAAATTACCCCTGAGGAAATGTTGGTCGGCCTAGGGGCGGCGGTCTATCTGAAGAATTAGCCGCTGGCAGCCGGCCTGGGAAAACCTCAAGGTCTATGGGCGAGAACTTTCGCCACATCGGAGACGGGGTGGCCGCCCTGGAAGCGCAAGCCCGCCTGTGGATTGCCCAGCGGCTGCAAGGGATCCCTTACGATCCGCCGCCGGGGCCAGCAGCCAGGCAGGTGCTGCATTGGATCGAGACGGATCTGCTGCCGCGCCTGCAGCAAACCCCCCAGGAGCTGGAGAACCTGCTGCATGGGCTAGGGGGCGGCTATGTGCCCAGCGGCCCTTCCGGCGCCCCCACCCGAGGCCGAGTGGACGTGTTGCCCACGGGGCGCAACTTTTACTCGGTGGACATTCGCGCCATCCCCACCCCCACCGCCTGGCAGGTCGGCTCACTGGCCGCCGAGCGGCTGGTGGAGCGCTACGTGCAAGAGCAGGGGGAATATCCCCGTCGCCTGGGCCTATCCGTTTGGGGCACTTCAACTCTAAGAACTGGCGGCGACGATTGGGCCGAGGCCCTGGCGCTCTTGGGGGTCAAACCCCGCTGGGATGGAGGACGGGTGGTGGACATCGAGATCCTGCCTGTAGCGGTTTTGGGCCGCCCCCGTGTGGATGTAACCTTGCGCATTTCTGGCTTCTTTCGCGATGCCTTTCCCAATCTGATTGCCCTGTTTGACCGGGCCGTGCAGGCCGTGGCTGACCTGGAGGAGCCAGAAGCCGACAATCCCCTGCGGGCCCACGTGCTGGCCGATACCCAGTACTGGCAGGAGCAAGGGAT
>NZ_JANSIO010000504.1:0-793 GCF_047462195.1 Synechococcus sp. R3-13
TATCAGCCGTGGTGATGGATTGCCTGAAAAAAAACCCAGACGAACGACCGCAAACGATGCGGGAGCTGGGGGAACGACTGCTGCAAGCCTATGACCTGACGGCAACCACCCAACTCTCTAGTGGCCAAGCCAGCACTGTGATCCTGCCCACCGGCAGCGCTAAGGCTCAACGGGATGCTCCACCCTCTTCTGACCCCAAGCCACCAATCCAAACCACCCGCAATACAGGATCGGCTTCTGGAGCCTTTGAAGATATCCGCGATGAGGATCTGGATCTCATCGAAGATGAGCCGGTCTCTCCCCCCTCCCCAGGTGCAGGGATCCCCTATTACATCACCGAGCGGGAACCCTCCTCAGCAGAAGCTCCGCCGGAAACACCGGATCCCTCTCCCCAAAGTGGGGGCGAAACTCCCAAAACGCCCTCTACAGTAATCCAAGCCGGCAACGCTCTCCCGACCGTTCAGGATCCCCCCGTCGCTCGCCCTGCTACACCACCACGAACTAATACTCCCCGCACCCGCCCTCTGCCACAAGCTGCCCCCCAAACGGTTCTACAGCCTTCCGGCAGCAGTCTGAAGTGGGTTTTGGCCGGGGGATCCCTGGGCGTTATGGCTTTGCTGGCCGCCTTTTTGCTGTGGCCACGCCCAACGATCCGCGATAGCCGGGAAGAACCGGGTCCGATCCCTACCGCTGAAGTAACCCCAACACCTACACTCGAACCTGCTCCCACTCCAACGCCGACACCCACCTCGACTCCAGCGCCAACACCCACTCCGGTGCCAACGCCCACCCC
>NZ_JANSIO010000505.1:0-4333 GCF_047462195.1 Synechococcus sp. R3-13
GTTCAGCAGTGTTCAGCGTAAATGTATCAGGGCAGATAAACCTCTGGGGTTGGGGTGAGGATGTGAACTCGGTTGCGCCCTGCCTGCTTGGCCTGGTAGAGCGCGCTATCCGCCTGCTGCAAGGCGGTTTCCGGTTCTGGGCAGTAGTCTTCGCTGAGCACGATCCCACCAATGCTGAGGGTAACCGGCAGGCTGCGCTTGGGGGAGATGTCAATGGGCCGTTTGGCGATAGCCTGCCGCAGAGACTCTGCGTAGCGACCACAGCGAGAGGGGCTAAGTCCGGGCGTAAGGCAAACAAATTCTTCCCCACCATAGCGGTAGAGCAGGCTGGAGGGCCGCAGTTGATTTTGCAGCCGCCCGACGATGGCCTGCAGCACACAGTCGCCGATGTAGTGGCCGTGGCTGTCGTTGATTTGCTTAAAGTGATCTACATCCATCATCAGCAGGCAGAGATAGCGGTAGCGAGCTTCCCCGCGGGCTCCCACCTGCTTGAGCAAATGGGGCAGCGCCTGATCCAGAGCTCGCCGGTTCAACGCCCCGGTCAAGGGATCCGTCAAAGACAAAGACTCCAACAACTCATTGCGGGCTCGCAATTGCCGGTTGGCCTGGGCCAAAGCTTGGGTGAGCCGCTGGAGACGTAACCCTGCCCGCACCCGCGCTCGCAGCTCCTCGGGATCGACCGGCTTGGTGATGAATTCATCCGCCCCCGCATCCAGCCCCTCTACCCGAGCCTCAACTTCAGAACGGGACGTGAGCAAAATGAAATAGACAAACTGCCCTGCGGCGGATCCCTTGAGACGGCGACAGAACTCTACCCCCGACATCTCAGGCATGACCCAGTCGCAGATCACCATGTCGGGCCACTCGCTCTCTTCCAAGCTTTGCAAGGAATCCCAAGCTGCTCGGCCGCTTTCCCAGCTTTCCACGTAGTACTGGGAGCCTGTGAGAACATTGATAATGTAGCAACGAACCACTGGGTCATCATCGACAACCCAAATGCGGGGAGTCCGGGCCGGAACAGAGCTCCAAAAGGTTTCTTCTGCTGAACCAGAAGGGTGGTACGCAGAATCCAAGCCCTCCAGATCAAGGGATGGCATAGCTAAAGAGGAATCGCCCATTGTAGTCGGATCCCAATCTTATCGCCAACAGCTAGTTGGAACCAGAGCCGGGAGCGGCCAGACAAGCATGGTTGGAGGCCCGCTCACGGAGCGCAAGGTGCAGTGCTTCCACAAACTGCCGCACCCGAATCGGGTCGATCATGGGAAAGGGATCCGAATAGCCTGTCGGCATGCCTGCGGAACGGGAAGACCGCTTCAGAGAACTGGCCACAATTACTCCATCTGCCCGTCGGATCAGGCTGCCGATGTTTTCGGCAGTAGCCCCCGAGCCGATGAGCAGCGGCACCTGAGGAGCAACTTTGCGGGCCAGCTCCAGCTCCTCCAGAAGGGGTGGCTTGCCGGTGGCCCAGCCGGAAAGAATGATGGCATCGGCCAGGCCACGTTCCACCGTGTCGGTGATGGCCGCATCCAGGCTGATGGGACTTAGGGGTTGAGCGTGTTTCACCAGCACATCGGCAAAAATCTTGATATTAGCCCCCAGCTCCCGGCGATAGCGCAGCAGGCGGTGGGCATTCCCCTCAATGATGCCTTGGTCGGTCACCATCGCCCCGCAGAGCACATTCACCCGGATAAACTGCGCCCCCACGCAGGCGGCAATCGCCAGAGCACTGCAGCCATCGTTGCGCAAGACGTTGATCCCGACCGGCAGCGAGACCAAGGTTTTCAGCCGCTGGACGATGACGGTCATGGCGCTGACCACCGCTGCGTCCACCCGATCCTTGGCAAAGGGGGCATCGTAAAAGTTCTCGACAAGGATCCCGTCTACCCCTCCTGCAGCCAGGGCAGTAGCTGCCTGTTCTGCCTGAGCGATCACCCACTCCAAGTCCCCCCCCCAGCGGGGCGAGGTAGGCAGCGGCAACAAGTGAACCACCCCGATAACCGGATGGGGGGTTTTGAAAAGGTGTTGCAGCAGGTTCACCGGCAAGCTTCCTCAGGGATCCCTAACGATCTTACGCCTGGATCTGACCCACAGGGGTATTCTCTGGGGGAAGTGTAACATCAGGGTTGGGAGGAAAAGAGCGGGCCAAGCCTCGGAGCAGTTGTGGCACCATCCCCGGCCCTTCGTAAACCCAGCCGGTATAGATCTGCAGCAGGCTGGCCCCCGCTTCCAGTTTCTCCAAGGCGTCGGCCAAGGTGAAGATGCCCCCCACTCCGATGATGGGCAATTTTCCTTGGGTGGAGCGGTGGATGTAGCGGATGACTTGGGTGGAACGCTCCCGCAAAGGGGCACCGCTGATCCCGCCGGCTTCTGCAAGGATTGGCCTAGACTCCGCCCGTGCAAAGGGGATCCCGCGGCCAGGCAGGAAACGGGTTTTCAGGTTATCGCGGCGCAGGGTGGTGTTGGTGGCCACAATCCCGGCCAGTTGATGGTCTTGGGCCAGCTCCAGGATGCTGTCGATGTCGGGCCAGTCCAGATCGGGAGCGATCTTCACCAGAAGGGGTTTTCGCTTCTGATTTTCCCGCTGTAAGGCAGACAGGATGGGCTCCAGTTGCTCAGCAGCCTGCAGGGATCGCAGCCCCGGCGTGTTGGGGGAGCTGACGTTGACCACAAAGTAGTCCCCCAGCTCCTGGAGCAGCCGGAAGCTGGCCAGGTAATCGGCAGCCGCTTCTTCTAGGGGGGTGATTTTGGCTTTGCCCAGGTTGATTCCGATGGGGATGGGACGTTGGTGTAGCCGACGCAACCGTTCCGCCAGAGCCGCCGCCCCTTGATTGTTAAAGCCCATGCGATTGAGGGCAGCGCGATCTTGGGGCAGTTGAAACAGGCGAGGTTTGGGGTTGCCCGGTTGGGGCTGAGGAGTGACGGTGCCCACCTCTACAAAACCAAACCCCAGGCTGGGCCAGACGCCCAGAGCCAGGCCATCTTTGTCGAAGCCCGCAGCCAACCCAAGGGGATTGGGAAAGGTAAGGCCCCACAGCGACACCGCTAGCCGGGGATCCCGGTAGCAAAACAGTCGCTCCAGAGCCGATAGGATCCCAGTGGCCTGGGTGGCATCGATCCAATGCAAGGCGCGCAGCAGGCCCATCTTGACCGCTTCCGGGTCGGCTCTCAGCCCAGAAAAAAGCAGAGGCCACAACACATCTCGGTACAGGTTCACCGCAAAGACCCTCTACAGGTAAACTGCCCCTTGGCTGTAGCTTGCTTCCGCGTCGCAAAAATCGGTGAGCAACTGATGGACTCCGGGCTCACTGCCAGCTAAGGGATATCCCATTGCAGCACTCAACGGTAACCTCTCTGGGCTTGCTCTTTGCCGGAGATGGAGTCCCTTTGCCGCTCAAGGCTGGCTCCCCAAACTGCCCCCAAGAGTAAGGTTACCAGCAGGTGAATGCGGCCATCCAACATCACCACGTCCAAAAGCCCTGAGGCAAAAAATGCCGTCAAGGCCAGCAGCATCCCCAACAGGACGCTTTCTTGCGAGCGCCGCCAAGCTTGCCATCCCCGCGCCAAAATCCAGCCCCACAGGATCAGATGGCCCAGCAACAGCGGGATCCCACCCTCGGCTGCCAGGTGTAGGTACAGATTGTGGCAATGGCCCAGCAGCTCCGGCGGCTCCTGAGCATTATAAAGGGCGGCAAAGCTCTGCCAGCCCCAGCCCGTCAAAGGCCGCTCTCGCGCCATCTGCAGGGCAAAGTGCCAGGCATCCAGACGGTTAGCGGTGGAACTAAAATGGAGCGCCTGGGGATCGAAGGTGTCTGCCAGACGGCTCCAAATCAATCGGGGCACTACGGCCCGCCAGCCCGGCCAATCCCAAGCAGCAGCCAAACCAGCCAACCCTATGCCGACCAAGATCCCGATCCCCCACCAACAGCGCCGCAGGGCCAGCCCTATCACCAGCGCCAGCCCCCCCACTCCCCAGCCGTTGCGAGAGGCTGTCAGCAGCAACAAGAGGGATCCCAGCCCCAACACAGCTCCCAGCCCTACTGCCTGTGGCCAGTCTCTATCGGCTCGATCCAGCCACAGCCCTGCCGCCAAACACAGGTGGATCACCAGGTAGATGGCCAGGATATTGGGGGAAGTAAAAGCTGCCGCCGGTCGCTCTCCCCCGGCAACCCCCGTAATCCAAACCGGCCCCAAGAAGAAGTGCCCCTGCCATTCCCACAGCACTTCTCCCCAACCCAAAAGCAGCATCAGCCCGCTGCCCAGCACCAACACCTGGGCCAACCGCCGACGGCCTACAGGATGGAACTCCGTCCCGCTGACGCGAAAGGACTCCGTC
>NZ_JANSIO010000505.1:4343-4707 GCF_047462195.1 Synechococcus sp. R3-13
CCAGAACAGCGGCAAAGGCCGGCAGCATCAATAAAAAAGGCCAGTAGTTGAACATCCCTGGCAGGCTCAGCCGCCAATCTTCCCCCAAAAAAGCCACTCCCACTGCCGCCAGGCTCAGGAGAGCCGCCAGTCCAAACAAGGGATCCCGCAGGATCGCCCCACCATAGCGGGTATAACCCTGGATCGTCCCCACCAAAGCCAAGAGTAAGCTGGGGGCCAGATTCACCGGGATCAGCGCCGCTGCTGCCAGCAGCCAGCCCCGCGGTTGAGAGGGCAAGGGATCCGGCGACAACTCGGGAGACAAAACCGGTGCCGAAGAAGACATCACTCATCCTCAAGGGGGATCCCTGGCCTGACCTGCCCC
>NZ_JANSIO010000506.1:0-102 GCF_047462195.1 Synechococcus sp. R3-13
CCTTCGGGGGGATCCCTAGAAATTGGAAACGCCCAATATAAATGCCTCTTCTAAAGCCCTCGACTTTGCCATTGTTCCCCCTTCGGGGGGATCCCTAGAAAT
>NZ_JANSIO010000506.1:112-183 GCF_047462195.1 Synechococcus sp. R3-13
TGGCTGTATGGCCAACTCCCTAGTGGGAGCCAGCCTTGAGCGTTCCCCCTTCGGGGGGATCCCTAGAAATT
>NZ_JANSIO010000506.1:193-999 GCF_047462195.1 Synechococcus sp. R3-13
GAAATTGGAAACTAGGGCTGCAGATAGAGGCGGTGCTGCCGGATGTAGTGCTCCACGGCAGGGGGCACCAGGTAGCGGATAGACCTTCCCTTTTGGATTTGCTGCCTTAGGTAAGTGGAAGAGAGCGTCAGGGTAGGGGCTTCCAGGATTTGGGCTTGGATGGGCAGCTTTGCGGCCACCGCCTGCAGCACCTGGGCGGCATCGCCGGCATCCACCCGTGGGGCAACAATCCAATGGCAGAGGCGGGCCAGTTCTTCCGCTTGATACCACTGGGGCAGGTCCCGCAGAGCATCCACGCCGATGATCCAGTACCACTGGGTATTGGGTTGCTCCTGGATGAGGGTGCGCAGTGTCTCGATGGTGTAGGAGCGCCCCGAACGGCGGATCTCCAGCTCTGAGCAGGCGAAGCGCTCGTGGTCGGCAATGGCCAGCTTGACCATCGCCAAGCGGTCGGCTTTGCTGGCGCCAGGGGCCAGAGGCTTGTGGGGGGGATCCCCGGCGGGCATCCACAGCACCTGATCCAGGTCAAACTGCCAAAGAGCTTGTTCTGCCATGATCAAATGGCCATGGTGCACGGGGTTGAAGGTTCCACCCAGAATGGCAATGCGGCGGTGCTTCATGGCTGCTGGCTCAGGTAGGTGATGGCATCCCGCAGCCAGTCTTCCGTTGGGCGGCGGTGGGTGGGCAGAGCTTGCAAGGCAGCTTGAATTTCCTGAGCACTGTAGCCCAGGGCCAGTAAGGCCATTTCCACCTCTTCTCGGATGGGCATGGGCGGCCCTCCGGCCAAGGGTTGATCCGCAACTCCC
>NZ_JANSIO010000507.1:0-2221 GCF_047462195.1 Synechococcus sp. R3-13
ATCTTTTGATTTTCTACCCACCTAAGTGGTCTATTTCCAGATGGTTAACGCTCTCAAGAGTCTCCAGTCGCAGGTACGGCCAGGCTAAGTTTCCCAAGCCCTACGGCAAAACTGCCTTGTGGAGCCCTAGCTATTTTGCATCGAGTGTGGGTGGGGCTCCTCTACAAGTCTTAGTTGCTTACAGCCAAAATCAAGAAAAGCCGCCCTCAAGGGCGGGGTTTTAGACCCAAATTTTTGATAAAGTCAGAGCACGGTTAGCCCGGAGGAGTGACAACGGCATGAAAGCCATGATCCTGGCAGCAGGCAAAGGCACGCGAGTGCGGCCCATCACCTACATGATGCCGAAGCCGATGATCCCCATTTTGCACAAGCCTGTCATGGAATTTTTGGTGGAGCTGCTGCGGGAACATGGGTTTAACCAAATTATGATCAACACCAGCCACTTGGCCCACCAAATCGAAGACTACTTCCGCGATGGGCAGCAGTGGGGGGTTCACATCGGCTTTTCGTTCGAGGGTCACTTTGAGAACGGCCAGCCGGTGGCCCAGGCCCTGGGATCCGCAGGGGGCATGCGCAAGATCCAGGATTTCTCCGGATTTTTCGACAGCACCTTTGTGGTGCTCTGTGGGGATGCCCTGATCGACCTGAACCTCACGCAGATCGTCAACTTCCACAAATCCAAGGGAGCGCTGGCCACCGTGGTGTTGCGGGAGGTGGATCCCAGCCAGGTCTCCAGCTACGGAGTGGTGGTAACCGATGAGACGGGTCGCATCACTGCCTTCCAAGAAAAGCCCAGGCGGGAAGAGGCCCTCAGCCACACCATCAACACCGGCATCTACGTTTTCGAGCCGGAAGTGTTCGACTACATTCCCCCTGGCTGCCCCTACGACATCGGCAGCGATCTCTTCCCGGCCTTGGTGAAAGCGGGTGCCCCCTTTTATGGGATCACGGCTGACTTTCAGTGGGTGGACATTGGCCGCACCCACGACTACTGGCTGGCGGTGCAAAAAGTGCTGCGCGGCGAGATCAAGGGAGTCAAGGTGCCTGGGATCCAGATTCAACCCGGCGTATGGACGGGGATCAACATCCGCGCCAACTGGGATCGCATCCATATTGAGCCACCGGTCTACATCGGGGCCAGCAGCCATTTGGCGGACGGGGTCAAACTCATCGGCCCCACAGCCATTGGCTACGGATGTGTGTTGAATGAAGGGTGTACGCTGGATGGCAGCTTAATTTTTAACTACACCCAGATCGCGGCAGGCGTGACCCTACGCCACCAGATGGTGATGGGTCGCTACTGCATTTCCTCGGATGGCAATGCCATCGACACCGAAGAGTCCAACCTCACGTGGCTGATCGGAGATGCCCGCAGCAATGCCAACGGCAAATCCCCATAGCGCCCTCTACCTCTACGGGATCGTCGCTGCCCCTGGCCCGCGTCATCTGAGTGTGGTGGGGCTGGACAAGCAGCCGGTGCAGGTTCATGGGCTGGGATCCCTGGCCTTCTTGTACTCCCAGGCTCGACAGGAGCGCTACCTGGCCAGCCGGGCCAACTTGCTCGCCCATGAGGCCGTGCTGGAAAAAGTGATGAACGAGGGACACCGGGCTCTGCTGCCTCTGCAATTTGGCCTGGTGGTGAGCGGCTGGGAGCAGGTGGAACGGGACTTGGTGCAGCCCCGCTTGGCGGATCTGCTGGCTCTGCTGGAGCGCCTGGAGGGCAAGCGGGAGGTGGGAGTCAAAGTCTTCTGGGATCCCGAGCAGGAGCTCAAGCTGGGGCTAGAGGAAAACCCTGCCCTCAAAGCTCGGCGAGACGAAATGGCCGGCGCTCCTCTGGGGCTGGACGCGGTAGTCGAGATCGGACGGGCTCTGGAGCAGCTCTTAGAGCAGCGACGTCAGCGCATTGCCCAGACCTTTACAGCAGCCCTCAGCCCCTTGGCCAGCGACCGCGTAGAAGGAGATCTGCTCACCGAAAACATGGCCTACAACGGCTCGTTTTTGATCAATTGGGAAGATGAGCCGGTTTTTGCCCAAAAAGTAGAGGAGCTAGACCAGACCTTCCAGGGGCGGCTGCGCATTCGCTACAACAACTTCACCGCTCCCTACAATTTCGTCAAACTTTGACACACTCAGCTGTATTGGGTCACTTCTCTACAAAAGACAAGAGGAGACCGCTCGGCTGAATGGTCGAAGGCAGGGATCCTTTTGGAAATCTGCTCAG
>NZ_JANSIO010000507.1:2231-2487 GCF_047462195.1 Synechococcus sp. R3-13
GGGCGCTGCAGTGGCTAAGCCGAGGGAGACGGTATGGGGTTGCTTATTTTTATCCTGTTTTTAGCTCTGGCTGCCGGGATCTTGGCTCTAGCCCTTTACCACGAAAAGAAACGTCGAGAAGCTCTGGAGCAGGTGGCCGCACAGCTAGGAATGCGCTTTTCTGCCCAGTTGCCTGAAGAGATTCGATCTCGCTTGTTGCAAGCAGGCTTTGGACTGTTTGAACGAGGCCATGGGCGACGTTTCTATAATTCGATGT
>NZ_JANSIO010000508.1:0-3206 GCF_047462195.1 Synechococcus sp. R3-13
TTCAGCAGTGTTCAGCGTAAATGTATCAGCATCACCACCCAAGCTACAGAGAAGGGGTTTATCTTTCGCTGCCGACTGCTCCAGCAAGATGGCTCTTGCGAGTCGGAGATTGGCACCAAAGCCTACGGCTACTTTCAAAACGAGGCCGAAGCTATTCTGGCGGGCATGGTCTGGATCGACCGGCAGCAACTGCCAGATCACCTAGACGGTCTACTGTTTGACAATGAGGAGCCGGAAGGTTAGATAGGGGCTTCTTCTCGCACCAGCCGCTCCCAACCCAAGCCTTTGAGGGCAGCATTGCGCCGCAGCGGTCGGGTCACCAGCTCCAGCAGAGCCTGGGTGTTGCCGAAGCCGTGGATCTGGGCGAAGGTGAACTCCACCGACCACTTGGTGGTTATCCCCCGTGCCTCTAGGGGGTTGGCGTGGGCCATACCTGTGATCACCAGATCCGGCTGCAGGGCCTTGATGCGCTGGATTTGGTTGTAGTTATCCGGCTTTTCTACGATGGTGGGCTTGGGCACTCCCATCTCTTCGCAGGTGCGCTCCAAGAGGGCCAGCTCAGCCGCTTGGTAGCGTTTGTCCATGTAAGGGATCCCAATTTCCTGCACCGTCATGCCACAGCGCACCAGGAAACGGGCCAGCGAGATCTCCAGCAGGTTATCGCCCATGAAGAAAACGCTCTTGCCCCGCAGCAGCTCCCGATAATCCCGAACCTGGGGATGGTTCCACACTTCCGCTTCCCGCTCTGCCAAGCCTTGAGTTGGGATCCCCAATTCGCAGGCAATGGCTTCTATCCAGGCGCGGGTGCCATCCGGCCCGATGGGAAAAGGAGCGGTGATGAGCTTAGCCTTTTTACGGCGTACCAGCGTGGTGGCTGTGCGGCTGAGGAAAGGATTCACCCCCACCACATAGGTGCCCGGCTCGATGGCCGGCAGCTCCCCATAGCGTTTGGCCGGCAACCAGCCGGAGACGCGGATCCCGTGTTTTTTCAGCTCCAGGGTGAGTTGGGTAACCACCGGATCGGGCACCGAGCCGAAGATCACCAAGGGAGGATGCTTGTGGAAGCCTTCCTCCTCTTTCTTTGTTCCAGAGCGGAGCCCGTAAAAAAGCGCCTGGAGACCCCCGCGGGTTTCCTGCTCCTCTGCCCGCACCTGCTCTGGGCAGCGTTGAGCCATCGAGGCCAAAACCGTGTCTTCCCCTTGGGTAAAAGCGTAGTCGAGGCCATTGGCCCGGGCCACCACAATCGGGATCCCGATCTCCCCTTCCAGCTTCTGGGCTAGGCCCTCCAGATCCATTTTGATGATCTCGGTGGTGCAGGTGCCGATCCAAACAATCACGCTGGGATTGCGATCTCGTTGAATTTGCAGGCACAGCCGCTTCAGCTCCTCATAGTCGTTGAGCTTGGCGCTAATATCCCCCTCTTCCAGCTCCGCCATGGCATAGCGGGGCTCGGCAAAGATCATCACCCCCATGGCGTTTTGCAGAAAGTAGCCACAGGTTTTGGTGCCGATGACCAAAAAGAAGCTGTCTTCAATTTTTTGATAAAGCCAAGCTACACAACTAATCGGGCAAAAGGTATGGTAGTTGCCGGTTTCGCACTGAAAGTTAAGGGCATTGGCACTATCCAAAGCAGCATTCATGCTCGTCTCCTAAAAACATAAAAGAAGGGAACGTTGCCAACTAGAGGGCTACCAACTGGGGCACACCCACCAATTTTTCGCTGAGATCCCAAAGCAATTTGGCCTTGGCATCGTCTGCCGCCTCGTCAGAGACTTCTTGGTTAAAGGGCTTGGCATTCTTGCGTTGCCGGTTACCCCAGCTCCAGTAGAATCCCGACCGACGAAACTCGGGATCGGCCACCACTTGGGCCACCCGCTCTCCGGCCAATTCCTGAGAAACAAATCCGCCCGTGATGTTTTTTTGGAACCAGGGGAAAAGTTTCTGAAACAGGGGATAGTGATGGCGGAACAGAGCCGTGGTGGCTACACACCCCGGATAGAGGGAGAGGAAGGTGATGCCAGTGCTTTCGTGGAAGCGGCGGTGCAGCTCGCGCATGGTGAGGATATTGCAGACTTTGCTGTCTTTGTAGGCTTTCACCGGATCGAATTTGCCGCCATCGGCCATGCTGATGGGATCCTTAAAGCCCTGGGCAAATCCCCGCAGATCCCCCAGGTGGGGTTGGGGTGGGATCTTACCCCCCAGCTCCTTGGGATTGTGGGTAACCGTGCCCAAGATCACCAGCCGCCGATCTGGATAGGTGGAGCGTTTCAGATCCTCCAACATCAAATGGCAGAGCAAGAAATGCCCCAGATGGTTGGTGGCCATGGTCAGCTCATATCCTTCCGGGCTGCGCAGGGGCTGCTTGAGCAGGGGCATGTAGATGGCGGCGTTGCAGACCAAGGCGTCCAAGGAACGGCCCCAGTTGCGGAACTGCTCGACAAACCGCCGCACGCTGGCCAAGCTGGCCAGATCGATCTGCATCAGGGTATAGCTGCCCTGGGGGATCCCCACTTGTTGGGCCGCCCGGTAGGCTTTGTCCAGATCCCGACAGGCCATCACCACGTGCCAGCCGCGCTTGGCCAAGGCCAAAGCTGAGTATAGGCCAACACCCGAGGAAGCTCCGGTAATCACGACGGTGGGTTGCTCTTGTCCTTGCATATCCAACTCCTGTGCCATTTCCTTCCCAAAGCGGGATCCCTACAGGATCCATCTTGGGGGGGAAAGCGGATCGGACAACAAATTGATAAGGTTTGCGACAGTCTTCCGAAACAGTGGCTTCATTTTTGGACACACTGCCCCCGCTGGCAGGGGATCCCTTACACCAAGGCCAGTTGGCGGGCTGGAGTGTTGTAAAAGTCGGAGAGCAAAGCAAACAGCTCCCGATCTTCGGCAGGTTGGGGCACGATCCCTTCCGGACGGGCCAGCAGCTCATCGGCAATGTTCAGGTAGTACTGGCAGACAGGCTCCAGGCTGGGATCGGTTTCCGCCATCTCGAAGAGGGTTTTGCCCTTGACCCGCGAGACGCGAATATCTTCAATGAGGGGAAGCACCTCGATAACCGGCATGGGGACTGCCGAGACGTATTTGTCAATCAGATCCCGCTTGCTGGTGCGATTGCCGATCAGCCCGGCCAACCGCAGCTTGCGGGTTTTGGCCTTTTCTCGCACCGAGGCAGCAATCCGATTGGCGGCAAACAGGGCATCAAA
>NZ_JANSIO010000508.1:3216-6355 GCF_047462195.1 Synechococcus sp. R3-13
GTTGTCGGTTACGATCAGGCAGTAGTCGGCGTAGTTGAGGGGAGCCGCAAAACCGCCGCACACCACATCCCCCAGCACATCGAAGAGGATGACATCGTACTCATCGAAGGCGTTCAGCTCCTTCAGGAGTTTGACGGTTTCCCCCACCACATAGCCGCCACAGCCGGCCCCTGCCGGGGGCCCACCCGCTTCCACGCAGTCCACGCCGCCGTAGCCGCGGTAGATCACATCTTCTGGGTAGATGTCTTCGTGGTGATAGCCCTTGGCTTCCAGGGTGTCGATGATGGTGGGGATGAGAAAGCCGGTCAGGGTGAAGGTGCTGTCGTGCTTGGGATCACAGCCAATCTGCAAGACCTTTTTGCCCCGCCTGGCCAAGGCCACCGAGATGTTGCAACTGGTGGTGGATTTGCCGATCCCACCTTTTCCGTAAACCGCCAATTTCACAGCGCGTTCCTCCATGGGGCAGACAAGGGACATTATCGGCAGCCAACCCGCCCCCTGAGAACTGTTGCGAAGGATAAAGGTGGATCCCTCAAAAAGCTAGAAGTTCCCAGATCTTGCAAATGGTCCTAAGAAAGTTCCCAGGGCTTCTCAAGTCGATTTTTGATGTTTTTCCCGATTTTAGTTTTAGATATACTTTCATTAGTGATCAAAAGAAAACAATTCCAGATGACAATTCACCCAAATCGGGAAGGATTCAGCTATGCCATGGCGCTGATCCCGTCCTCTTGGCTTGGCGCTGAGGCAGGTCTGGGCTGAGAAAGAATCAAGAATGGTCTCAATTCTGGGGGGAAGGTGGGGGGAACCCTTCGCTCTCAGGGATCGAAGGCAAACGTAACTCGCACCGCTCCTGCAGAATCCACCTCGATCCTGCGCAGGAATTCCCGCAGGTAGGCACGCCGTTCGGTCTCGCTGAGGTCTTGCCAGAAGGGCGGGATGGAGAGGGTTTGGATGGTCTGGGTGAGGTTGGCGGGGGGGAGTTGCTCCAGCTTTTGGGCCAAGCGGGCCGTCTCTGCTCGCAACTGGTAGCGACGCTGGGCCAGGGAGGCCTCGTCCATTAGTCCAGATTGCTGCAGCTCTTCCAATTGCCGCAGCCGCTCGGCGTTGGCCTGGATTTGGGCTTGCAGCTCTTGGCGGACTTGGGTGAGGGCTTGTCGATCCAGCGTCTGGGCGCGTTGGGGCAGTTGTTCGCACACCTGCCGGATCACCTCCTGCAGGACTTCGGTGTAGGGGAGGCTGTAGCGACAGGTTTGGCAGCGCAGATAGAGGTAGGGGGATCCGTTCTTTTTCCCCTTGCGAGGGGTGGTTTGCACAATGCGCAGAAGGCTGCCACAAGCGCAGCAATGAACCAGGCCGGCCAAAGCGCGGGGAGCACTGGCGCTGCGACGCGGGATCCCTTGGTTGCGTTTGAGCCAGCGATCGATCTGGGCGGCTTCCGTGCGGCTGAGAAGGGCCGGGTGAGTGTCCCGCAGGGTGGTGCCGTCGGCATAGGCCAGATCCCCGCGGTATACCGGGTTGAGCAGCCAGTTGCGTCCGGTGGCCACAGAAATCCGCTTGTGGTGTTTTTCCTCCAAGAAGCGCACCGCCTGCCGCAGGGATCCGTAGAGGAGAAAGTGCTGGAAAAAATCCTGAACGATGCTGGCCTGCCGGCGATCCAGCACGTAGCGTTCCCCTTCGCGGCGGTAGCCAAAGGGGGCAGGGCCAGGGGGGGGTTTGCCCGCCAGGCGGTTTTGGGCTTGGCTGCAGCAGAGGCGGCGGCTTTGCAACTGATGGGGGATCTCGGCCAGCAGGGGGATCCAATCGGCAGCCTTGGTGGGGGTTTGCAGGCCGGATTCGGTGACCAAGCTGAGGCGGATCCCGGAGTGTTGGATTTGCAGCAGCCGCTCGTGGATTTCATCCGCCCGATCCCCCAGATCTGACAGGCGCAAGAGCAGCACTTCCTGCACCCAGCCGGCTGTGATGCGCCGGAACAGCTCCTCCAAATGAGTTCGGGATCCCCAATCGTGCAGGATGGGATCGGCCCCTCGCCCCTGGAGCCAGGCCAACTCCTGTTCCGGCAAAGGGGCATGGGAAGGCGTGTAGAGGTAGCCGCAAACGCTCATGGACAAGCCATTCAACTATTGTCACCGCCGCTGCGCCAGAACGGAATCAAGCACCTGGCGAATGTTGCCCTGGGCCTGTTGCAAGTGCTGACGAGCTTCCTGAGCAGAGCACCCCATCAAGGCCACAAGGATCGCGGTTTTCACCTCTCCATCACAAGCCTGCAGCAATTGGGCAGCCGTAGTGGGATCCAGATCGCAGGCCAAAGCCACTATTCGCTCCGCCCGCTGCTTGAGCTTGGCATTGCTGGCCTGGAGATCCACCATCAGGTTGCCATAAGTCTTGCCCAAGCGGATCATCACCCCGGTGGAGATCGTATGCAACACCAACTTTTGGGCTGTGCCGGCTTTCATGCGGGTGGATCCGAGGATTACCTCCGGCCCCACCAAAGGGGCAATGGCAATGTCCACCTGCTCGGTTAGAGGAGAAGGGTGATTGCAGGCCAGGCCAATCGTGAGCGCCCCAATACTTCTGGCGGCTTGGATCCCACCCAGCACATAGGGGGTACGACCGCTGGCGGCAATTCCCACAACACTATCTTGAGCTTGGAGGTGAAGACCCTCCAGCGCGCGGGCAGCCGCTTCTGCGTCGTCCTCTGCACCCTCTACCGCCTGGGTCAGGGCTTTTTCCCCCCCGGCGATCAAAGCCACCACCTGGGTGGGGGAAGTGCCAAAAGTGGGCGGGCACTCAGCCGCATCCAGCACCCCCAGCCGACCTGAGGTTCCTGCCCCGATATAGATCAGCCGCCCGCCGCGACTCATCCGCTCGGCAATGGCATCGATGGCTTGGGCAATCGGCTCTGCTTGAGCAGCCACCGCTTCCGGCACCCGCCGATCCTCAGCGTTGATCCGTTTCACCAGTTCCCAGGTGCTGAGACGGTCGATCTCGGCTGTAGCCGGGTTGGGGCTTTCGGTCAGGGATCCGGGATCCCAAGCCAATTGTGGAGAAACCATGGCAGCGCTTGTCCAGGCAAGAGGGATCCGCCTTCAGGGATCCTACACTTTGTCTTCTCGGATTCTATCGGTGGCAGGGGGCTCTC
>NZ_JANSIO010000509.1:0-1724 GCF_047462195.1 Synechococcus sp. R3-13
TGCCGGAGAAGGCCCCGCCCCCATGGCGAGAGTAACCGCCGTAGGTATCGACGATGATCTTGCGCCCGGTCAGGCCCGCATCTCCCTGAGGACCGCCAATGACAAACTTGCCGGTGGGATTGGTGAGAAAGCGGGTGTTGCTGTCGGGCTTGATGGGCAGCTCGGCAAACACCGGCGTGACCACTGCCTCCCAGAGATCGGCGCGGATCCGCTCTTGTACCGCTGCCTCTTCCGTAAGGGTGCCAATCGTGGGCGTGTGCTGGGTGGAGATGAGCAGGGTGTGAATGCCCACCGGGCGACCTTCCTCATAGGCCACAGTCACCTGCGTTTTGCCATCCGGGCGCAGATAGGGCAGGGTGCCGTTTTTGCGAACCGTGGCCAACTGGCGGCTGAGGCGGTGGGCCAAGCTAATGGGCAAGGGCATCAACTCGGGAGTTTCATCGCAGGCAAAGCCAAACATCAACCCCTGATCCCCGGCCCCGACCAAGTCGAATTGATCTTCTCGGGATCCGCGACTTTCTAGGGCCACATTCACCCCTTGGGCAATATCGGGAGATTGCTCATCGAAAGCCACCAACACCGCACAGCTTTCTGCACAAAACCCATTCTTGGCATCGGTATAGCCAATTTCGGCCACCTTGTCCCGCACCAGACGGGTGAAGTTGACCTGCGCTTGCGAGGTGATCTCCCCGGTCAACAGAACCAGGCCCGTATTGACCACCACCTCGGCAGCCACCCGACTGAGGGGATCCGCCGTCAAGAGGGCATCCACGATGGCATCGGAGATCTGATCGCAGATTTTGTCGGGGTGCCCCTCCGTCACCGACTCCGAGGAAAACAAAAACGACTTGGACAACGAACCTTCTCCTTAAAAGCTAGAACTGAGAACCTGAACAAAAAACAAGGCTCACCCGCTCGTTCATTATCCGTCGGAGAAAGAGCCAACCAGGGATCCCTAGGTGCTCCGCACCAGCCCCAACTCAGCCAGAGGAAAGGCCCAGCAACCAGCAAGCGTTCTGCACCGCTGACGCACCAGCACTGCCGCGAAGGCCTTGCCCCGCTACCGCGACCAGAGCTATGGGAGCTGCTAAAGGATAAAGTTGCCAGAAAAGTCCCCCGCCAAAGAGGGCTATCCTCTAGAGAAAAGTTTATTGCCTTTATCTTTCGGTTACTGACTAACCGCAGGAATTGGCACCGTAGCGGAGGCTTCCGCCGGGTTGCCGCAGCTTCATTGGGCCTGGTCCCTCAGTCTGCTCTGGATAAAGAACGGAACTTGTCCCTATAGTACCCCCAACCTCCGCCCATTTGTCAAAAAAATAAGCTGTGGGCGGCTTCAGCCAAACAGACCCTGCCACCAGTCTGTCCCCTGAGCGGCTTTGAGAAAGAATGCGCCGGCCAAGCCCAGGGGGGAGAGAACGCCGAGAAAGCCAACTGTCCCCAATCCCCAAGCCAAGCGGTGCAGATGCTTTTTGTCGGCAGGATTTGGCGTCGTTTCGGCTGAGATGGCCAACAGGGATCCCAAGGCTGCCAATAGGGATCCCCCCAGACCTGCAAAGTAGCTGGGCGCTAGCCACGGTTGCAACTCGGCGGCAGATACGACTTGGATGCGGGGCAAGACTTGAAAACACCCTATTGCCAGCACTGCCCAGATGAAGCAGTACATTAGCAGGCTATCTCGGAAAGCAGCAGCCGGTTCTGATACATTTACGCTGAACACTGCTGAA
>NZ_JANSIO010000510.1:0-3572 GCF_047462195.1 Synechococcus sp. R3-13
GGTTGCGGCTGGGCATGGGCTGGTTGTGCTCTAGGGGCTACGGTCGGCGGCAGGTCATCTGGGTGGGATCCTGGTCGGTGTTGGCGGAAGTGTTGGAGCGATTGCAGCGATCCCCGCAGTTGGGCTTCCAGGTAGTCGCCTGGGCAGGCGTAGAGCAAGGCTCTTTTGAGGAAGATCCCCCATCTCAAAATGGGGATCCCTGTCAAGATTCATATCCAGTACTAAACACCGCCCGCCCTACCTCTGGCGGGGTTGAGTCTGCCGACAGGACTCTGTCCGGCTCATCCCGAGGAACCCTCTCCTGCTTGTGCAGTCAGCTTGAGCCTTCCTGGTCGGCTCTTGAGCGTCTGGATCTGGTCCATTTGATCGCCTATCTGCAAGCCCACCCAGAAGTGCAGGAGGTGTGGTTTGGGCAACCGGAGCTGGCAACTGCTCCTCTGTTGCTCAGTTTGCAAACATTGTCGGTGCAGGTGCGCTTGGTGCCGGATATCTTAAGTTTTTTAACGGTAAACTTCAGCCTGCAGTCTCTCGACGGGATCCCTCTGCTAACTCTGCGTCAGCCCCCTTTGCGCTACGCCCACAACCGGTTCCTCAAGCGAGCTGTAGACATCCTAGGAGCTTCCCTGGGCCTGATCTTGCTTAGCCCTCTGTTTTTGATTATTGCCCTGCTGGTAGCCTGCAGCAGTCCTGGCCCCATTCTGTATTGGCAAGAGCGGGTGAGCTTGGACGGGCGTCGCTTTTGGATTGCCAAGTTCCGCACCATGCGAGTGGATGCTGAGGCAGCCGGCCAGCCGGGCTGGACGCGCCCCGGGGATCCGCGCCGAACCAAGATAGGAGCCTTTTTGCGCCGCACCAACCTGGACGAGCTGCCCCAACTGTGGAACGTCCTGAAAGGGGAAATGAGCCTAGTGGGCCCCCGCCCAGAGCGGCCCTACTTTGTCGAGCAGTTTAGCCAGGAGATCCCCAAGTATCCGGATCGGCATTTGGTAAAAAGTGGCCTCACCGGCTGGGCCCAGATCCACGGCCTGCGGGGAGATACCAGCATTGCCCGCCGCACCCAGTATGATCTCTACTATGTGCAAAACTGGTCGCTGTGGCTGGATCTGCGCATCTTGGCCATCACCTTCTGGCAAGGGATCCGCGGACGGCTGGCCGGATACTAGGGGTTAGCGTATGCCATTCTCCCCCCAAGAGCTGCTCTACGAGGGCAAGGCCAAGCGCATCTACCGCACTGCCGATCCCAGGGTTTATCTTTGCCAATACAAAGACGACGCCACGGCCTTCAACGCCCAAAAGCGGGGATCCATCGCCGGCAAGGGAGAGGTGAATTGCACCGTCTCCAGCCATGTGTTTGCCTACCTGGCGCAGCAAGGGATCCCCAACCATTTCTTGGCCCAAACCGGCCCCACCGAGATGCAGGTGCGAGCCTTGCACATCCTGCCTTTGGAAGTGGTGGTGCGCAACCGCACAGCGGGTAGCCTCTGCCGACGGCTGGGCCTGGAGCAGGGCCTTCCCATCGAGCCGCCGCTGGTGGAGTTCTATTACAAAAACGATGCCTTGGGGGATCCCTTGGTGACCCCAGATCACATCCGCCTATTGCAGCTGGCCACGCCGGAGCAGGTGGAGCGCTTGGGATCCCTGGCTTTGGCCATCAACAACCATCTGCAGGCTTTCTGGCGAAGCTGCCGCCTAGAGTTGGTGGACTTTAAGCTGGAGTTTGGCCTGGACGAGAAGGGAGAGATCCTGCTAGCCGACGAGATTAGCCCCGATACCTGCCGTCTTTGGGATCGGGGGGGATCTGAGCCGCGGGTGCTGGATAAAGATCTCTTTCGCTTTGATCTGGGGGATCCGGTGGCTGGCTATCAAGAGGTGTTGCAGCGGGTGCTTCAGGCTACTCTCCCCTCTCCGTCTGGGAGAGGAGCCAGGGGTGAGGGACTATAATCGCCTCAGCGATCCCACTCCTTTAACGCCCGAGCCTCCTTTCGCTTGTCGGGATCCCGCCATGACCTCTCCCCGCCCCCCCTACCCCGGCGAGCGTTTCCGCCGCCAACTGGCCGACCTGCTGAACACCTGGGTGGAGCAGGGGTTGATCGAACCTGCCCAACGGGATCGCCTGCGGGAGTATTACCAACTGGAGAGTTTGCAACGCTCAGCCGGCGGGCGATTTGCCCTGGTGCTGCTGCTGTTTGGCGCAGTTCTGGTGGGCCTAGGGGTGATCTCCTTTGTGGCGGCCAACTGGGCTGCCATTCCCCGCTGGGCAAGAGCCTGGGGGTGCTTGGCCCTCATGGTAGGGCTGCAGGTGGCTGGCTTCCAGGTTTGGCAGCAGGGATCCCGACGGCTGGGCAGCGCCCTGCTGATAGCCGGTGAACTGACCCTGGGAGCCTGTATTGGCCTGATGGCGCAGTGGGTTCAGCTTGGGGGATCTGCGGCAGGCTTGTTTTGGGCCTGGGGGATGGGCGGTTTGGCCATGGCCTACAGCTTGCGTCACAGCCCCAGTGGTGTACTGGCCTGCCTTCTGCTGGGCTTGGGGATGGTAGCCGACTTCTGGGATTGGGGGACTGTCAACTTCCTCTATCCTTGGTTGACCCTGGGCCTGCTGGTTCCTCTGGCCTATTGGTGTTGCTCTCGCTGGGTTTTTGCCCTGGCCGTGGTGAACTTTGGCCTGGCGTTGCAAGGGTTAGCCGAGCGTTTGGGCAGCTCTTTCCAAGGTTTAACCCTTTTGCATCTGCTTGGTGTTGCAGTTGTGTGGGGGTTGGGTCTGTGGCACCAACGCCATAAGCCTTGGCTAAGCCGGGTTTTAACTGAAGGAAGGGATCCAGAGCTTCCCGGCGAGCTGGAGCAAGGCTTGGATTTGGCCCCGACAGCCCAGAACTTGGCTCTGCTGGGGCTGGGTGTCCTGCTCTATGTCTGGAGCTTTGTCGGGACGTGGGTCGATCTTTCCGAGGATCCCCTCTGGAACGTTGGGGATCCCTGGGCGAGCTTGTCGGCAGTGGGGTTGCTGCTGCTGACGGGCTGGGGCTGGTGGCAGGGTTGGCAGGAGAAGAGATCCCAGCCCGTTTCGTCTTGGCTGAAGGATGCTGCTGTTCTGATTTCTCTGGTTGCCTTGGCGCTTTTGCTGGGGATCGGCAGCGCTGTGCCTTTGAACGTGACGGCAGGAGCAGCCTTGGTCCTCTTTGCCCCCTGGATAGTGACCTTGCTGTTGCTGGGGCTGTCAGCAGTGCTCTGCTGGGAAGGGCTACAGCAAGGGCGGCGGGGGCGCTTCTGGCAGGGACTGTTGGGGCTAACCCTGGTGGTGCTGACCCGCTTTTTCGAGTACCCAACCGGCCTGTTGGCCAAGTCGGCGGTGTTGGTGGCCTGTGGGATCGGGGTAATCTGGCTGGGGCTGAAATTTGAGCGGCGGATTTTCTCCCGTCTCTAATTCTTGCCCTTCTAGGAAGCCAAGCCCCGCTACATGATCAAGCAAAGGAAAAAGCTGGAATTGAGCTGGAATTCACAAGAATTTACAAAGTTTAAGGAACCTGCTTGTATTCCCCAATGTCTTTGCTAGGTCGTGTTGATCTTATGTTAGGATA
>NZ_JANSIO010000511.1:0-7008 GCF_047462195.1 Synechococcus sp. R3-13
GTTCGTTAGCGAGTAACCTGCACCCTCGTTTTCAGAATCATCTGCTACCGAACCCGCTGCGTCTTGTCAGCCCAACCGATTTCTTCAGTGCAGGCTGCTTGAACCGTTGGCTTAATGTTCTGCCTTCAACTGCGATGGACTCTTCGATCTCTCAATCCCAACCTTCTTCCCGGCGGGATCCCGTGCCTTCGGGCAAGCTTTCCCGGCGCATAGGGCAAGCCCTACTGGGGTTAGCATTGGCCACTTGGCTGTTAATGGGGTTGGGCAGTGCCACCCGCGTCATGAATGCTGGGCTGTCTTGTCCAGATTGGCCCCTTTGCTACGGGGCAATTGTGCCCAGCCAGCAGATGAACCTGCAAGTCTTTTTGGAATGGTTTCACCGCATGGTGGCTTCTGGGGTAGGCTTGGCTACCTTGGTTCTAATGGGGTTTGCTTGGCTGAAGCGTCAGGCATTGCCCACTTGGCTGCCCTGGGGTTTGAGCTGGGCTTTTGTTCTGGTCTTGACGCAAGGGATCCTGGGTGGGCTGACGGTCACGGAGCTGCTGCGCTTTGATATTGTGACGGCCCACTTGGGCACGGGCCTGCTGTTCTTTGCCACTCTGCTTACTCTGGGATTACTGATCTTGACAGGATCCGGTTCCGAGGGCTTCGTCCTGCCGGCACGACTGGGTGAAGGACCGTTTTCCGTCGGCTACTTGCCCTGGCTGGGCTTGGGGGCGGTGCTGCTGGTGTATGTCCAGAGCCTTCTCGGTGCCTTGGTGGCCTCCCAATGGGCGTTGCATCAATGCTTTGCTGCCGGCGAGCTGTGCTGGGTGATGAACAGCCACCTGCTGGGAGTTGCTCCGGCCACCCTTGGGGTGTTGGCAGTAGCGGTGGCCACCGGGCTACGGCGCAAGCGGATCCCCTGGCTCCTCAAGCTTCTGGGTCATGGATCTGTCGGCCTGCTGCTGGTTCAGGTGGGGATCGGTGTTTTGACCTATCATTACCGGCTGCAGGTAGAACCCCTAACGGTGGCCCATCAGATGATGGGGGCAGCTTTGCTGGCCTGTCTGCTGGGTTTTACGGTGCTGGCCTGGCGAATGCGAACCCAGGGGGAAGAAGGCCAGTGGATGGCCATGACCGCAGAAATGACCGGTGAGTGAATTTCATGCAAGATAGCGTTTTAGTCGACCGTCAGGCTTCCTACCAGAACCCGATGGGGGGGATCCCCTCTGAGCAGAGCCCATGTGCTCTGGGGTGCGAGCGCCAGGCGCTTGTCCAGGTTTTGCGCAGCTACAGCCAGTTGGTGAAGCCCAAGATCATCGCCCTCTTGCTGATGACCACGGCTGGGGCCATGTGGATGGCTGGCAACACCGACCTGTTCAGGTTTTTCATCACCCTTTTGGGGGGAGGAATGGCGGCGGCGGCAGCCAACGTCATCAACATGGTGTATGACACCGATATCGATCGGATGATGGAGCGAACCCGCCATCGTCCCCTGCCTTCCGGTCGAATCCGGGCGCGGGATGCTCTGATTTTTGCCGGGATCCTGGCTTTGGCTGCCTTTGGGTTGTTGGCTATTTTCACCAACCTGCTGGCTGCCGGTTTGGCCATGTCGGGGATCCTGGTGTATGTGGGGGTCTATACCCACTGGCTGAAGCGTTCCAGCACGCAAAATATTGTCATCGGTGGAGCGGCAGGAGCGATCCCACCTTTGGTGGGCTGGGCAGCAACCACAGGCGAGCTCAGCTGGGCCGCGTGGGTGATGTTCGCCATCATCTTTTTGTGGACTCCACCCCACTTCTGGGCTTTGGCCATTCTGAAGCGGGAAGACTATGCCCGTGCCGGGGTGCCGATGCTGCCGGTGGTCGCGGGCGAAAGACTCACTGCCGCGCAGATTTTGCTCTACGCGCTGCTGATGGTTCCGGTCAGCCTGTTGCTGGTTTACCCATTGGGAATGCTGGGATCCTTTTATCTGAGCGTCGCGGCGCTGCTGGGATCCCTCTTGGTTTGGAAGGCGGTGCAGTTGCTGCAGGATCCCTGCAATCGAGATCGGGCAGCCTCGCTCTTCACGTTTGCCAACCTGTATCTGCTGCTGTTGTGCGGGGCCATGGGTCTGGATAGGTGGTCGTTAACCCACATCCTCTGGAGCCAGGCCACTGCGTCCCTCCAAGGGATTTACACCACCCTCATAGCGCTGGCCAGCTGACTTGCGCGAATGGGGGATCCCTGGGTTGATAACCCCCGTTGGCCAGCCGGTTTTTCCTCAAAATTGCGGCCCATTCTCAGAGAGTGACACTCCATACCGTGCAGGGTAGAATGAGCTGATCATTAGCCAAGCAAGACACACCCGGCCATGACCAATGAGGAAATTGAGACGCGGTTTGTCCAGTTGGCCGAAGCTGTGACCAGGGTGGCCAATACAGTTGCCCAGGTTACCGATGCTCAGCTTGCCTTGCAGACCCTTTCAGGGCGTCTCGCCGAAGTCGTCCTGGAGTTAAGGCAGGAAGTGCGAGAATTGCGGCAGGAGCTGAGAGAATTGAGGCAGCGGCAGGCTGAATCGGATCAACGCTTTGAGGTTCTCCTTCAGGAAATCCGCTTCTTGATCCGCCGCCAGGGAGAGGGGCAACCATGACCGGGTTTGCCGCTATGCCTTGCCTGTTTCCCACGAGGCCACAGATTGCTGGGTCGAAGACATTGGATTGGAACGGAGCGATATCACCATCGGTGTGAATTGTGGGAAAGGCTGGGGATCCCTTGTTCCACTGCTGTTTTTTTGCTCCTGGTTCTTGCTGGCGAACCTTTGGCCTGTCAATTCGCCGGGGCTAACCGTCTTGGTGAGCTTCGCAGGTTCCAGGGTTGAAGAGTCCCAGAACCCTGGCCTGCCGGAAACTCTCCAGGCTTCGGATGCTGTTGGATCATAACCAACTCACAATCAATGGAGCTTAGCGGACTTGAACCGCTGACCCCTTCAATGCCATTGAAGTGCTCTACCAACTGAGCTAAAGCCCCGATTTACTTTGCTTCAGGTCAGAATCCGCTCAAGGATCCAACTTTCTATTCCATTCTACACCTGCAGCCTGTAGAAGCTGCCTTATTGGTAAAAAGTGCTGGGATCCCATACTAGATAAGGGGAGGATCCTTGTCAATAGTTTGGATGGCTCAACCGGGGGGAAGCAACAGTGGGGTTTGCTCGGCCCTCAGCCTTTTGTTGCCCGGCATCCCAGGAAGCCCGCGGGGTGGTAGAACGGAGTCAGTGGCAATTGAGGGGCCTGTGACACAAGAAACTCAGCTTAACCGCATTTTGGCGGCTTCTTTGCTGGTCGTCTGCCTTATTGCGGCCATTGTCGGGGGCACGCGCCCTGCCCCAGAGCCTACCCGAGGCGGGGTTGGCCTAGAGGCTGCACGGGGGGCGGAGCGCATCGAGGTGGTCACCCTGGAAGGAACGATAGGCGGCCCAGGGGGTTCGACTTTGGTAGGCCTGCCCACTTCTCCTGTGGAACAGTTGCGGGAGGCAGCACGGGATCCCTCTGTCAAGGCTGTATTGCTGCGCATCAACAGTCCCGGCGGAGCTGTGGGATCCAGCCAGGAACTCTACCGTGCCGTAACCGCTCTACACGGAGCAGGCAAGCCGGTGATCGCTATCCTAGAAAACATTGCTGCCAGTGGGGGGTACTACGTGGCCAGCGCTGCCGACAAAATCTATGCCAACCCTGGCACCCTGACCGGCAGCATAGGGGTTATCATCAGCGGCCTCAGCTTTGGTAAGTTGCTGGAGAACTACGGCATAGAGCCGCAGACCTTCAAAACCGGCGAGTACAAAGACCTTCTCTCTCCTTTCCGCAGTGCCACTCCTCAAGAGCAGCGCCTTCTGCAAAACTTGGTGGAGGATACCCTCGAGCAGTTCATTCGCGATGTGGCCCGAGGACGCCAGCACTTGCCAGAAAAGGCAGATGAGGTGCTGGAAGCAGAGATGATCGCGCGGCGGCAGAGCTTGGATGAAGCCCGGGTGCGACAGTTGGCCGATGGGCGCATCTTCACCGGGGCGCAAGCTGTGGAGGTGGGCTTGGTGGATGCTTTGGGGGGCTACACCGAAGCGGTGGAGGATCTGCGGCGCATGACCGGGGATCCCTCTTTGTCACCGGCGGGTGAGGGAGAGGGTTTCCAACGAGTCCTGCGACGACTGTTGAGCCAGGGATTGTCCTCGCAAAGACAAGCCGCTTGGCTGGGCCGGCTGTTGGAGAGCAACGAGACCGTCGGGATCCCAGACGTGCCGTTGCTGTGGATGGCGCCGGAGTGGACTTTGCGCTAAACCTAAATCTAATCAGGACGGGTTTTGGGTGTGGGGGGTGAACGGTGAATCGAGAACCGGTCGCGCCGGCGGCGCAGGGCACTTTGAGAGCAGCTGCTCTGGGAGTGCAGGGCAATACTTGGAGAGAGGGATCCCAGAAGGCCAATTCCTTGGCGGAGCTGGATTGGGCCATCGACCTGGAGCTGTTGACCAGTCGGGCTTGGGTGGAAATTGACGCAGCCCAGCTGCGAGAAAACCTGCGGCTGTTGCAGAGGCGCCTAGGCTCAAACGTCGAGATCTGGGCGGTGGTGAAGGCCAATGCCTACGGGCATGGGGCGCAGTTGGTGGCTCCCGTGGCTGTTGCGGCTGGGGCCAAGGGGCTGTGTGTGGCCACCCTGGCCGAAGGGATCGAGTTGCGGCAAACGGGGCTGCAGGCTCCGATTCTGGTGTTGGGAGCTTTGAATACCTGGGCAGAACTACAGCAGGCCATGGCAGCCCGGTTGGAGGTCAGCCTCACCTGTGCAGAGCAAATCCCGCTGATGCGCCAGGTAGCCCGTTGGGCCGGGCGCCCCGTCCCGGTGCATGTCAACGTGGATACGGGTATGACCCGTTTGGGGATCCCCTGGAAGGAAGCTGCAGCCGTGTGGGGGCAGATTTGTCGGATCCCGGAGCTGGAAGGCTGTAGCTTGTTTTCCCATTTGGCGACGGCGGACGAGCCCCATTCTCCAGTCATGGAACAGCAGCACGCCCGCTTTGCCCAGGTGGTAGAACAGATCCGTCAAGCCGGGGATCCCTTACCGGCGCTGCATCTGGACAACTCAGCCGCCGCTCTGGCCCATCTCCACTACTCCCGTGTGCGCCTGGGACTGGCCCTCTATGGCTTGTCGCCTGCCCCCCACTTGCAACTGCCGGGTCTGCAGCCGATTCTGCGACTCAAGGCGCGGCTGACCCACATCCAAACTGTGCCTGCCCAGACCGGAGTGAGCTATGGACATCGCTACATCACCTCTCGCCCCAGTCGCATTGCCACTCTGGCCATCGGCTATGCGGATGGGATCCCACGGCGGCTTTCCGGCTGGCTGCGAGGATGGGTGCGCGGCGGCTTGATCCAACAGGTGGGCACAATCACGATGGATCAATGTATGTGGGATGTAACCGAGAGGCCGGATATCCAGGTGGGGGATGTGGTGGAGCTGCTGGGCCCCAATCTGGCAAATGCGGGTTTATCTGTGCAGGATTGGGCCGATCAGTTGGGTACTATTTCCTATGAGTTGCTCTGTGGACTTTCTGCCCGTCTGCCAAGAGTGTTGGTTAATTCTCTGGGTTTTGATGATGCCTGACACGACAGATTGGATTGCCTCAAGCACGGATAGGAGCGGGCCAGAGGCTGTTCGCGTCGGCAGCAGAGGGCTTGACTTGACGTGTCAACAGAGAGTAGAGCAGCATCGAAGGTAATCGAGGGCACTCCTGATCACTGAAAACAGTGACTTAGCGGCGGATTCGGTTCCCATTGGGAGGTAGCGATGGCGGAGCAACATAAGCCTCTGAAGAGCCTGGAAAATCAAATGGAACGGGCTGTTCTGGAGATGGTCAATGAAATCCTGCTGATGGAGAGTCAACAGCGCTACTGCTTCTGCGAGAAATTCTGTAACGATGCTGCCGCCCTGGCTTTGAACAACCTCCAGCCTCGATACGCCACCAGTTTTCACGGCTCTCTCCGAACTTTAGAAGCCATTCAAGCGGATCAGGAGTTGCAGAGGCTGATCCGGTTGGAGGTGGTGAAGGCCATGGACAAGGTAGCGGCCAATCCCCGTTGCCCAGAACCTGAATGTCCTTTGCTGCCGCGCGACGTCGAGGCGATAGAGTTAGAGCTGGCCCCTAGCGACAATTGAAGAAATGGCTCTGATGGAGCTGCGCTCCGCTAGCGCGAACGTTTCCCCTTCGCCGGTGGCCTTTCTTGGCCCTGCTGGAACCTACACAGAGTTGGCAGCTTTGCTGGCCTGCCCTGAGCAGCCTCACCTGCACAGCCAGGGATCCCATCCCTTGGTGCCCTACCCAACGATCAGCGCCTGTTTAGAAGCGGTAGCTGTCGGCCAGCAACAATGGGCGGTGGTGCCGGTGGAAAACTCCGTAGAGGGCGGGGTTTCGATGACCTTGGATGCCCTGTGGCAACTGGAGGGGCTAGGGATCCGGCAGGCGCTGATCCTGCCCATTCGCCATGCCCTCATCGGACGTGCCTCGCGGTTGGAGCAAATTGAGCAGGTCTACTCCCACCCGCAAGCTTTGGCCCAATGTCAGGCTTGGCTGAGATCCCATCTGCCCCAGGCCACTTTGATCCCAACCCGCTCGACCACCGAAGAATTGGACCGCCTGCAGGAGCAGCCCAACGCCGCCGTCATCGCCTCAGAACGAGCTGCCACCCTCTACCAACTGCCGGTCTTGGCCTGTCCGATCAACGATCACCCCGATAATTGCACCCGCTTTTGGGTTATTGGCCGTGCGCCGCTCTCGCGTTCCGGTCAACAGGGTGAAACCTCTGCCGATCCTGCTTCTCCGGGGGGATCCCATACTTCCTTGGCCTTCAGCCTGCCCCACAATGTGCCGGGAGCACTGCTGAAACCTCTGCAAGTGTTTGCGGAGCGAGGTTTAAACATGTCCCGTATTGAGTCGCGCCCCACCAAAAAATCGGCAGGGACTTATGTCTTTTTTGTCGATCTGGAGAATCCTGTTGGCCAGCC
>NZ_JANSIO010000511.1:7018-14628 GCF_047462195.1 Synechococcus sp. R3-13
TCTGCAAACAAGGTGCTCTATCCCAAACAGCAGGATCCCTGTCCCCTGAGGGGAAAGCGCGTCCAACGTAGACACGCCTTTCAAACCGTTGCATTATCTGGGTTCTAAGGCCCGAAAGTTGGGAGTGACATTAGTTTGAAGAGGGATCCCTGCTGGGGTGTTTGAGATTGGTCAAATCGTTGAGGCGGCGCAGGATCCCCCATCCCTGTAGGGCCTCCAGCAGGGCTTCCCGCACAACCGCTACCGTCTCTTGGTCGAGGGCCAACCGCAGATAATCCACCGCCAGCCGGGTTTGCTCGGGATCCAGGTGGGACATTAAGCTCTGCAAGCGGCGAACGCCCGCCAGCCGTCTGAAGGGATCGGGAGAAGCAATGTCGCTGAGGTCGCGCTCCAATTGAGAACGTTGCCGCTCTTGTCGGCGGCTGAGCCACTCCCCAAACAGCAGCGACAACAAGGCTAGGGTGGCCAATCCCTGTAAAATGGCGCCGGTGGCCAGCCAACGCTGGTTGGATTCCGCCCAGATGGAGACAAGGGTGTAGGTGCCGAAGGTGGCGGCTGCTCCCGAACCAATTGCCAGCAAAAGCGAGCGATCCGCCTGACGAAACCAAGCTCGCCACTCCCGCCAGCGGCGGTTGAACTCAGGGCTGCGCATCCCCTGTAGCCCCAACATCACCAAGGTACCCACCCCCAAAGAAAGAGCCAGCCGCCCGTTCCAGAAGGCCAGCCCCGCCAATGCCAAGCCCGACAGGGCCAGAACCCGCCATTGCGGCCCTGCTAGGATCCACAGAGCAACTTGGGATCCCGTCTCCACTGCCCCACGCCCCACCCGCTGCAGATACTCTGACCAGGATCCCTGGCCGGAAGAAGGGCGACCCGATTGATGTTTCACCGATGGCAACTCCCAAAACTCGGCCCTATCTGGCCCTTTGCAAGGCGGCAAGATAGGTCAACGTTCTCTAAATTATGCTCTTATGCTTTGCCGGTGGAGTCGAGATAGGCTTTCCACCCTTGGGCTTGCAACTGATCGTTTTTCTCCTGCACCGCCTGTTTTAGGCTTTCCCGATAGGCGATCACTCGCCGGAGCAGGTCGGGATCTCCACTGGCCAGGATCTGCACCGCCAGCAGACCCGCATTGTAGCCGTTGCCAATGGCCACCGTGGCCACCGGGATCCCTTTGGGCATTTGCACAATCGAGTATAAGGAGTCGATCCCCTGCAGGGATGGGCTGAGCACCGGCACCCCGATCACCGGCAGAGGGGTGAGGGACGCCACCATCCCCGGCAAATGGGCTGCTCCCCCTGCCCCGGCAATAATGACGCGGATCCCTTGGGTATGGGCGCGGCGGGCAAACTCTACCATGGCCTCGGGGGTGCGGTGGGCGCTGAGGATCTGCATCTGGTAAGGGATCCCGAATGCTTCGCACACCTGGGCGGCGGGTGCAAGGGTGGGCAGATCGGAATCGCTGCCCATTACGATGGCAACGAGGGGGGAAGGTTCCATAGGCTGCTGGCCCGGCGTAGCCGATCCATCATCGCATAGCCCAACCCCGTCGAGATGGGTGGGGGCTCTGCCAGCAGGAGCGTAGCATCTCCCTCATCCAGGCGGCGCAGGCTGGCAAAGAGGGCGCGGGCGGCTGCCTTGAGATCCGAACCCAAACACTCCAAACTGAACGTGATCCCCGGCCAATGGCAGGAGAGGGTGTTCAGCAGAGCCTGGGAATCCGCGGCAAAACTGAGGATGCCTAGGTGAGAATGACCGGTCGCCAGATGCCGCACCTGTTGCCAATCGCTGGGCTGAAGCTGGGCAAAAGGGGTGGGCAAAAGCCGGAGGGGCTTACTGGGAGCGTAGTGGCTGCTCAGTCGTCCCGGCGCTTCTGGCGGGCCCGTTGTGCCATCCTTGGGGGCCTGTTCTGGGGGCAACCGGATGGGCAACCCCAGGTGGGCCTCCAGGGCTTCCAGTGGGATCCCTCCTGGGCGCAGCAGCGTTGGGATCCCTTCGGGGCTGAGCTTTAGCACGGTGGATTCTAGGCCCACAGCACACTCTCCCCCATCCAAGATGTAAGGGATCCGCCCTCCCAGCTCTGCATAGACGGCCTGGGCCGAGGTGGGGCTGATGCGGCCAAAGCGATTGGCACTGGGGGCAGCCAGAGGGGTTTGCACCGCCTGCAGCAAAGCTTGAGCCACCGGGTGAGCAGGCACCCGCAGGGCAACAGTAGGCAACCCGCTGCTCACCAGATCCGGCACGGTGGGGCACTTGGGCAGCACCAAAGTCAGGGGCCCCGGCCAGAAGGTGTCGACCAGGGATCCCAGCAGAGCACGGGCGGCGGGAGTAAAAGCCGACACGTCCACCAGCCACCCCTGCAATTGCTCTAGGGTCACCCCAGCCGGCAGATGCAGGATCAGGGGATCGAAGCGGGGGCGCTCCTTGGCGGCAAAAATGTTCGCCACTGCCTGCTCATCCAAGCCATGGCCCGCCAGGCCGTAAACCGTCTCCGTGGGGATGGCCACCAACTGGCCCCGCAGCAAGGCTGCCGCCGCTACGGCAATGTGCTCAGGAGTGGGTGAGAGAATTTCCGTCTGCATCCATGACTCGGATCTGGAGTAAGGGCTAGGGATCCCGTTCTTCAATCCATTTTTGCGCCTGGTAGAGGGCGATGTTGATCTGATCCCCAAACAGCAGCGCCAAGGAAGTGAGCCAAACCCAGAGCAGCAGCACAATAACTGCCCCCACCGCCCCGTAGACTTGGTTGAACTGCCCAAAGTGCTCCACGTAAATCCGCAGCCCCCAAGACACCCCAACCCACAGTAGGCTGGCCACGATGGCTCCCGGCCAAATCGGCATTTGGGGTCGGCGCAAGCTGGGGCCAAATCGATACAGCACCCAGCAGGAGAAGACGACCAGCCCCAGCGAAATCGGCCAGGTGAGGATCCCCCACAAGTTCAACCCCAGCTCTCGCAAGGGATCCAACTGAGTCGGCCCGCCAACTTCCTGCGCTAAGAATCCCGCTTTCCTGTACAAGAAGCGCAAAAAGCTGGCACTGAACAAAAAGATCAAGCTGGCCAGTCCGGTCAACCCCAAGGTGGCGAGCATCCAAACCAGCGAGATCAGCTTGCGTCTCCAGAAGGGACGGCGCCTATCTTGAGGGATCTCATGGCTGAGATCCAAAGCTGTCATCACCGCCCCCATGGCTCCAGAAGCAGCCCACAGGGTGCCCAAGAAGCCGAGCGACAACAACCCCCGATTCTGCCCGAAGCGGAGCTCGCGCACATACCGATCCAAAAGCGTCAGGGCCTCTTGGGGAGCAATTTGGCTCAACTGCTCCATCAAGCGCTCGAAGGCTTGCTCAGAGGAGCCGACAAACAGCCCAACCCCGGTCAGGAGCGTGAGGATGAAGGGGAACAGCGCCAACATCGAGCTATAGGCCATTTCAGAGGCCAGGCCAAACAGCCGGTAGCGCATCGCGTTTTCCCAGGCCAACCGCAGGGTTAGCCAGACCAACTCTCGCCGGGAACGCCGTCCTGACGACGCGAACGGGATCCCCAGCGCCCGCAGCTGCTCAACCAGTTGCTCCAACAGCCTCATGGTTCAGCACTTCAGCCCACTGCGGTAGGTACTGGGAAAAATCTTGCTTTTTGACAAACCGAAAAGGCCCGGATAGGGATCCCCAGATCACTTGATCGGTCTCCGGATCCCGACCTTGATCCAAGCTGTGAAAGTAGTCGGCTCCGATCTCAAACTCGCTGTACAAATAGGTGGTTCTGCCTTTGCGTTCAACAATACAGCCTTTGCCGGGCAGGCTGCGGCCCCGATAGCAGGATCCCGTCCATTCCACCTGGGTGACACAGCCGGGCAAGAGTTCCAACTCCGCTGCTGTCAGACCGGCCAATTTCCCCTTCGCGTAAGCGTTGCTTAGCAACAACTCCCGACCGGCGCACCTGTAGGAGTCAGGAGCCGTCAAAGCATAGTTTTGAATCCGGATCCCATCTGGAGTATCGAAGAGGTGGATCACCCGCTGCCGGTAGGGCTGCTCAGGATAAATGTCGTACAGTTGCTCCACGTAAAACCCCACCCCCTGGAACACCGACCAAGGCAAGGGACATTGGTACACATGAATGTTGGCAAACCAGACGGGCTCTGCGAGCGCCTGCTGCAGGTTGTTGAAGTGCCCTGCCATCCAGGTGGCCAGTTGGGCCAGTTGGGGGGAAACAGACATAGGTTCAGATGGATTCAATGGATTGAAATCGAGAAGATTCAGATCGAGCACTCCTGATCCTGCAGACTTTGTCCAACTGTCAGGGACTCCGTCGCGATGGCGCGCTCCATGACCCACTTTACAAAATTACCCAAGCTGCTGTTCTCGGGCTCAGTGGGCCATCCAAAGCGGAGTAGCCGGCGTTTTTTGCAGGGGAGCGGTCGACACCCCAAGAAAGCTTGTATCCTAGAAGGTACAACGCACAGACAGCGGTGAGTTGGGCGGGTTTCCAGGTTTCCCAATGTTGATTTGGATCCCATGAGTGCGCTTCTCTCCCCGGCAACCGATTTGCTGGACGAGTTGCGGCAGCTTTTCCCCTTTGAGCTGGACGACTTTCAGATCCGAGCCATTCAGGTTCTGGCTGCTGGGGAATCGGTGGTGGTTTGTGCTCCCACGGGATCCGGCAAGACCCTGATTGGAGAATATGCGATCTATCGAGCCTTATCCCAGGGCAAGCGGGTTTTCTATACAACGCCCCTAAAGGCCCTCTCCAACCAAAAGTTCCGGGATTTTGGCCAGCAATTTGGCCCGGAACGGGTTGGCCTGCTCACCGGCGACATTTCCATCAACCGGGATGCACCGGTCTTGGTGATGACCACCGAGATCTTCCGCAACATGCTCTACGGCACACCGATATCCTTGGCAGTGCAAAGGTATGCCTACGGCGAACGCGATGACGGCACAGAATTCTCAGAGGGCGAGGTGGATCCCTTGCGGGATGTGCAGGCGGTGATCTTGGACGAATGCCATTACATGAACGACCAGCAGCGGGGCACCGTCTGGGAAGAAGCGATCATCTACTGCCCCCCCACGATCCAGCTCATTGCCCTTTCTGCCACCTTGGCCAACAGCGACCAGCTCACCGATTGGATGAACCAGGTGCATGGCCCCACCCATCTGATCGACTCCAACCACCGCCCGGTGCCGCTGCAATTTCACTTTGCCAATCGCAAAGGGCTGTTCCCCCTGCTGGAGCAAACGGAGTCGGGGCAGTGGGTTCGCAACCGCCGCTTGAAAAGCAAACGGCCCAACTCCCACGAGCCCTCCTGGGCAGGAGTGCCGGACATAGCGCAGGTGGTGGAGAACTTGCGCCAGCGGGACATGCTGCCGGCCATCTATTTCATCTTCAGTCGCAAAGGCTGTGATATGGCCGTGGCCAGCGTAAGGGATCTGGACTTGGTAGCCAGCGAGGAAGAACGGCAGCAGTTGGCCGAGCAGATCGACCGCTTTTGTCGAGAAACGCCCGAAGCTGTCCGCCGAGATCAGTTGGATGCCCTTTACCGGGGTATTGCCGCTCACCATGCCGGCATGTTGCCTGCCTGGAAGGGACTGGTGGAGCATCTGTTTCAGCAGGGGCTAGTGAAGCTGGTCTTCGCCACTGAGACTTTGGCCGCCGGGATCAACATGCCTGCGCGAACCACGGTGATCTCTTCCCTTTCCAAGCGCACCGACACGGGCCACCGCCTCTTGACCGCTTCCGAGTTCATGCAAATGTCGGGCCGAGCCGGACGGCGGGGCAAGGACATCATCGGCCATGTGGTGACGGTGCAATCCCCGTTTGAGGGGGCCCAAGAAGCTGCACGGCTGGCCACCTCTGGAGCGGATCCCTTGGTGAGCCAGTTTACCCCCACCTATGGCATGGTGCTGAACCTGCTGCAAAAGCACTCTTTGGAAGCAGCACGGGATCTGATCAACCGCAGCTTTGGACAATATTTGCTCTCGTTGCAAAAGTTGCCCGAACAACAGGAGATCCTGCACACGCGCGCCGAGCTGGAGGAGATCGACCGTCTCTTGGGAGGCATTGCCGACGAAGATATCGCCCGCTATGAGAAGATGCAGGCGCAACGGCGGGAAGAACGACGCATTTTGCGCTACTTGCTCAAACAACGGGAAGCTGAGCCGGATCCCACCTTGCGGCTGTTGGCCTTTCCCCACATTCATGCCCAAGAGGAAAAAATCCGTGCCCTAGAAGCTCAAATCCGAGAGAATCCCGCTCACCAAGTGGGGAAAAAGTTGCTGGGTTTGCGAGAAAAACGACAGCGCTTGCTCAAGCGCCTCGAGCACCTGGAGCGGCAGAGCGATTCCGTGCAGGAGTTGCGCTGGCAGCAATTTATGGCCTTGGTGGGGGTGTTGCAGGATTTCGACTGTCTGCAAGAATATCAACCTACCGATAGCGGAGAGGTGGTGGCCGCGCTGCGGGGGGATAACGAGCTCTGGCTGGCGCTGGCTCTGCTCTCGGGTGAGTGTCAGGGCTGTGCTCCCCATCATTTGGCCGGAGTTGTGGCTGCCTTGGTCTCAGAGGCTCCCCGTTCAGGTACCTACAGCCGGTTGCGCACCTCAGGACTGGTGGAAGATGTGCTGCACGGGTTACGGGGTTTACGGCGGCAACTGTTCCGCAGCCAACGGCAACACCAGGTGTTTCATGTGCCGATTGGGTTTGAGCCCAGCTTGGCTGGGATCGTCGAACATTGGGCGCAAGGGATCCCTTGGGAGACCCTGGAAGCCAGCACCAACCTAGATGCCGGAGACCTGGTGCGCCTGATCCGCCGCACGCTGGATTTGCTTTCTCAGATCCCTTATGTTCCCCATCTGCCGGCGGAGTTACGGGAAAATGCCCGTCAAGCCCAAAAAATGCTGGATCGCTTCCCGGTGAGCGAGTTGATCTAGCGAGCTCAGACCGTTTGCTGTTCAGTGAGGTTGCAGCTCTATGATGCCCGCCAGTGAACCCACCCTCAGGGATGTGTTGAGTGTTATTGAAGAGATCCGGCAAGATGTGGAAGAGATCCGACAGGATGTGGAAGGACTCCGGCAGGATGTCTCCAGAACCAACGAGCGGCTAGAAGCCCTGGCAGCCGATCAAGCAAAGCGCTGGGCCGAGCAGGAAAGACGTTGGGCTGAGCAGGAGAGACGTTGGGCCGAGCAGGGGATAGAAAACCGGGTGATCCTAGAACGAATTGACACCTATCAAAAGGCTAGCGCCCAAGTGGTTAACCTGGCTTTTGCCTTGATTGGAGCTGCCACCGTAGCTCTTGTCGGCATCGTCCTACGGTTGGCCGTTAGTCTATAGTCAGCTGGTTCGGCAAAAACTTCGGCAGGCAGGATGGCCTTGCTTCTCTATTCGGCAACTGGTACGGCTTGTCCTTGAGTTTGGCATTCCGAATGGCCATCTCTGACAGGGCCATGTCCCACCCCGTCTGTTATATCCCCTATTGTGTCCCACTTTAGCCTGGATTACAGTGGGTTTCCCCGGTCTATCGTGGACACTAAAAAGCCCAGAAGCCTTGCTGGGTAAGAGCTTTCTGGACTTCAGTGGACGTTATCGGATTACGGAGAGAGTGGGATTCGAACCCACGGTGAG
>NZ_JANSIO010000511.1:14638-17402 GCF_047462195.1 Synechococcus sp. R3-13
AGATTGAGAATAGGGGCGACTTTCCAGGAGGGCTAAAAAGTCAGCTTTGTGATCCTAGCAAAGGATGGAAGCTATTAACGGGATCCTTTGGGCTCCCCAGGCCGAAACATTTGCAGCAACACTTGCCGGCGAGAGCACCGCCAGTAATCAACATGGGATCCGATCAACCCCGTCTCATTGATCTGCATCTCTGTCCAGCCGGGGATGCACAGGCGGGGACGCCAAGGCAAAGCCAAAGAACCGCTTAGGATCCACTCGGTGCGGATCTGGCTGCCGGTTTGTCGAATATCCTGCAGCTCGAGACGGATATCCTCTATCCAACGCCCTATCCCCTCGATCATGCGGCGATAGCGATCCAAGCCGCGAAACTCGTTGAGGGGATCCCGGAAGTAAACCTGCGGGTCGTAGATCGCATAGGTCTGATCCCGGGGAAAGCGAGCGTAATCTGCCCGCAAGATGGCCACCAGATCGGCGCTAGGCGGGGCTGGGGAAGGAAGGCTCATAGCTTGGCCGCAACAGAAAGAGACACCGTTTCTCCGGGGGCAGGGCAACACAACCGGATAGATTGGGACGTGGCGGCATTCAAGGCTGCCAGCTTTTCTCGAAACTCCTGCAGGCTGCCCAAGGGGCGGATCTGGGCGGCAAACCACCCGTGGTAGTCCACCTCTCCCATCGCGGTTGGGATCACCTGCTGGGGGCGTAGGGCTGCCACCACCTCCAGGGCCCGCTCTGGCCCCATGATCACCTCTCCCAAGAGGGGAAAGATCTGCCCCACCACCGGAATCAGTAGGGTATGGATGGAGCCAAACTCCTGCTGCAGCCGCGGGCGGACATCCGGCTGGGACAGATGAGGCTCGTAGTAAAGCCGTGTCTGGGAGGACACCTCTTCCAGCAGATAGCCCAGCTCACGGACAGGCCCCAGGAGCGCACCGGGAATGGCCGTGACGCGCAGATCCCCCCACTGAGCGGACTGCCAGGGATCCAGAGCTTGAACTGTTGCAAATCCCAGACTCTTCACGACTCTGGCTGCAGCCGGCGAGGCCAAAACGGGGATTCGCTTATCCAGGCGCTGCAGCGTTGGCGGGTGGCAGTGATCCGGCTGGGCTTGGCTGAGGAGGATCCCGTCGATTTTGGGCAAGGTCTCCGGCGTAAAAGGGAGCGGCTGGCGGTGCTCCAGGCGGATGAACCAGGGGATCCCCAGAAACACCAAGGGATCCACCAGCCACGGATCCAATAGGAAGGTTTGCTCCCGGGTGTGGATGAGCCAACTGTTGAGGTCGATGCGGGTCAGTTGCATGAGTTTGAAGTGAGGTTATTGCCCGGTAATGGAGAGATCGGCAACCCAAATGCGGGGACACAGCCCACCGGGTGTGACTTGCGGCTCGGGCTCGACGTAGAAAATCGACTTCAACAGCTCCAGGAAGTCTCCGGCCACCGTGGCCGCTTCGATGCTGATGCGTTCTCCTTGGCGTACCCACCACCCCTGAAACGGCAGCGAGAAGGATCCCTGTAGGGGCTTAACGCCGGCATGAAGCGCTTGCAGCTCATCGATCCAAACTACATTTTCAGCCGTAGCCAAGTCATAGGTGCTCTCCGGCGGTGCCCCGGCAAATACATGGTAGTAGTGGGCGGCAACTGTGACCTTGGCGCCGATGTTGGCATGGCCAGTGGGCTGGGCTCCTAGGCGCTTGGCTGTACCGGCGCTGTGCAAAAAGTGGGTCAAAACTCCATTGGTGATGAGAGGGACACGGCGGGTGGGGGTGCCTTCTCCATCAAAGCTGATCGCTCCCACATTGGTCGGGTGTAGAGCATCATCACACACCGATAGGAGAGGCGAGGCAATGGTCTTGCCCAGGGATTCTGGGGTGGACAGGCTTTGGTTGTCCAAAATGTTTTGGGCATTGAACACATTGGAGAAGGCGCCCAACAAACTCAAAAAGGCTTCTCCGGAAAAGACCACTGTGTATTTTCCAGAAGGGATCCGCTCGTACTCCAGATGGCTCATCAATTTCTCAGCAGCTTCCTGCACACAACCCTGGATATCCAACTCATCCAGGCTGCGAGCCACTCGCATGGCTCCGGCGCTGCGGGGTTTGCGACCTTCTTGCTCTGCCTTGCTGTAGAGAAAAACCGAAGCGAGGGTATGCTCCTCTTGTCGTAGGGCTTGGTGGCTGTTGAGGTAGAAGCGGTTGATTTGCCGCTGCGCTAGGCCGTTGTAGGGCACCCCCTGAATGGCGGGATGGGATCCCAGCAGTGCCTTTTCAGCAGCCACCAACTGTTCCAACAAGTCGCCGGCCAAAGCCAACGGCCCTTTGTCGTTACAAGGCTGAGCAATAGGCAGAGTGGCTTCCGGGCTGAATTGAGGGGCATGTTCCCGCACGCCAAAATGGCTGGCTTCAAAGGCCGTTTGCAGGGCCAGTTCCAGCCCCGCCTCATCCACATCGGTGGTGGAAGTTACTCCCACCTGCCCTTGGTCGTTCCAGGCCCGCACCGTCACGCTGCAGCGGTGGGAAGCCTTGACCTGGCGAGGTTCCCCATGATCTACCTGCACGCTGGTTTCATCCACTTGAGCCCCGTAGAGATCAAACTGAGGGATCCCCAGCCGCCGGGCACAGCTTTGTGCCTGTTCTGCCAACACCTCGACTTGCACCATTGCCACTCCCCAAGTTCCTGTTGCCATCCAGCGCCTCTAGTAAACTACCCGCACTCATGCTGACGCAGAGCGCTCCGCACCGCTAAAGCGAAAGAGTGCAGGCTTTCGGTA
>NZ_JANSIO010000512.1:0-2081 GCF_047462195.1 Synechococcus sp. R3-13
CCACCGCCAACATAGCTGGAGGTGTAGCCGTAAGCCGCGGAACGGCTGTAGTCACTGCGGTAGCCGGATTCCCCAAGGACTCCGTCCCGCTTACGCGAGCGGCCAGCAAAGGACTCCGTCCCGCTACCGCGAAAGGCAGAGGAACGGGCGGATCCGTCGTAACCTCGGCTGCCGGAGACAGAACGGCGGGGAACTAGCGCTTGCCCAGGGCGCTCACCGGCTCCTCCTGCAGCGGCTTTCTGCCCCCCCTTTTCGCTGTCAACACGAGACCCCTCGTCTCGGCTAGTCTGGGGGGAGCGGTTGGAAGGGCGAGAAGTGGCCCCTTGCGCGGACTCCCTGTAGCTATCCCGCCCATTCTCCAAGGACTCCGTCCCGCTACCGCGATCGTCCAGCCAATCTTCTGCGCCCACAAAGGTTGAGCCCTCTTCCGGCAAAGGGGGTGGAGAACGACGACTTTGCCGCTCCCTTCCTTCACCAGAGTTTGCAACCAAGGAGATCGCGGCTTCCTCACCGGCAGAATCTGGGGAATGGCGGCTGGGATCCCGGCCAGCAACCCGTTCTGCCGCAGCGATGGGATCCCGATCCTCAAACTCAGAAAAGCTCATGATTGGTCAAGCGCTCCCCTCAGCTTCCACAGCAAGATGGCTTTTTTCTTTCCACGAATTCCACTTCCCCGAAGGGAAGCAACGTGTGTATCCTAGCAGCTCTCCGGCCAGGAATCCGGTGCCATTCTGAGATCCAAACTAGCCCAAACGGCTCTCCAAGAGAGACAACTGGGCTTGCAAAGCGCGCAGAGCTCGTCCCCGGTGGCCGACAGCTTCTTTTTGAGCTGGGCTCATCTCGGCAAAGGTTAGCCCCACTTCGGGCACCCAAAACAGCGGGTCATAGCCAAACCCGCCCTCTCCCCGCGGCTGGGTCAAGATCTCCCCCGGACATACCCCTTCCACCAGGGCATGTACCTCACCTTGGGGATCCACCAGGGCGATGGCGCAGTGAAAGGTGGCTCGGCGATTTGGGATCCCTTCCATTTCCCTAAGCAACCGCTCGATGCGGGCAGCATCGTTGGGGGCATAGCGAGCCGAGCGGATCCCAGGGGCACCGCCAAGGGCTTCTACCGCTAGGCCGGAATCGTCGGCAATGGCCCACTCCCCCAGAGACTTGGCCACGGCTCTGGCTTTGAGAAGGGCATTTTCGGCAAAGGTGGTGCCGGTTTCTTCCACCTCAATTTCTGAGGGCATGCGGCGCAGCTCCCAAGCAGGGGCATGGGCCTGGAAAAAGGCATTGAACTCGCGCCATTTGCCGGGGCTACTGCTGGCCAAGATCAAAGGACGGGTCATGGAAGGTTCCTACGAGTGGAAATCTGAGGAGGCGGAAGGCTGTCCAAGGGCTTCCTGCCTAATGGATCTCGAGAACCATGTTGTGCAGGGCTGTGTTAATCACCAGGGTGGATCCCCATCGCTCTACCTTGCCCCCATCCCAATGCATGTGTCCGCAGATGTAGTAGCGCGGCTGCAGCTGTTCCAAAAGGGGGCGCAAAGTGGGCGTACAGCGGTGATACCACTTCCCCCCCTCATCCAAAAGGCCCCGCGGCGGAGCATGGGTGAGCAGCAGGTCAATGGGCCGGGGGGGTTGACTGTAGAGGGTGAGCAGCTCCTGCAAATGGGCAGAGGTCAGAGACCAGCTCCAGCCACAGGGGGGAGTCCAGGGCACAGCCAAAACCTGTAACCCCAGCCACTCAAAGCAGCAGGACTGGGTGATGGCCCGCCCCCAACAGCCAACCAGCGAATTCAAAACCGAAGCTGCTGGATCGTGGTTGCCAGGTAAAAAGAGCCAGGGTTTGCCCAGGCTCTCCACTGCCGCCAAAAAGGATTGCAGATGAACCACCTCTGCTTGGGCTGCCGGATGAAAGCCCTGGGTGGCCTTGCGGGAAGGTTTGCCGGCCTTGGAACAGAAATCCCCGCAGTTGATGTAAGCATCCACCTCCGGCAGATGGGCAAGGGCCTGCCGGATCAGCCGAGGGCTGCCGTGGTAGTCGGAGCCGAGCAGCAGCTTAGGTTGTGTTGATCTTTCATTTGAGCCAA
>NZ_JANSIO010000513.1:0-332 GCF_047462195.1 Synechococcus sp. R3-13
CGCAGCTCTTGAATCAAAACCTGCTGGTTTTGCTGGACAAGACGCAGCTCCTGCTGGGCAGCTTGCAATTCTTTTTGGGAGGCTTGCAGCTCTCTTTGGGAGGCTTGCAACTCTCTTTGGGAGGCTTGCAACTCTTGGATGGCTTGAATCAGCCACTGTTCTTGCTCGGGCGTCATGGTTACTGAAACACTACAGAATAAGGAAATCCTACCACCACTAACTCTTCTCTCCTCCTGGGAGAGGGATCGGGGGCAAGGGATCCAAATCCAAAACCTCAATGGAGAGTAGGGAACTCGAATCCCTGACCTCTGCGGTGCGATCGCAGCGCTCTA
>NZ_JANSIO010000513.1:342-1121 GCF_047462195.1 Synechococcus sp. R3-13
CTCCCCGTAGCTTTACCAGAATAACCCGAATCCGCAGCCAAGATCTCCCCCGCCTGTAACTCCAGCCCCACAAAAACCTTCGAGGGCAGCCGCTCGGATCCTTGCAGCTCCAGCACATCGTACCAGCCTTCATGAAGCAGCAGCAGGCTCACCTTCTCCTCCAAGGGATCCACAACCCAATACTCGCCGATCCCCAAAACGCAATACTCTGCTTGCTTGGCCCGGTAGTCTGCTGCCCGGCTCGACTCACTCACCACCTCCACCACCAGCAGCAGCGGCGGCTCCTCTAGGCGGATCAACGCCTCCCGGGATCCCATCTCCTGCCACTGTTCCAAAGGCAGCACCACCACATCCGGGATCCGCACCGTATCCCACCGGTGGCTGCCCCGCGGCGACTGGATCCCTGGGCTCCCCTGTATCGCTGTCCAGGGCAACTGCTGCCGTGCAATCTCTGCCTCGAAAACTCGGCTGAGAAAGTTTTGAATCTGCACATGCCGTCCGGTTGGAAGAGCCATGGGCACCAACTCCCCTGCCACCAGCTCATAGCGGGTATCACTGCCATCCGAATAAGCAAGGTATTCCGCCAAACTCAGGCGAGCTCTTGATGGTGCAGAAACGGATCCCATTGCCAAAGCCATAGACCGTCTCGGCCAAAAGTCTCTTTGCTGCCATACTAGCCTTGTCATCTCGCACAACCCCTCTCTTCCTCTGGGAGCAGGGCTGTGAGCGCTCGGTCTGTTGGCAGTCAACGCCGTTCCAGAAAATCGCGGCGCAGATCC
>NZ_JANSIO010000514.1:0-4952 GCF_047462195.1 Synechococcus sp. R3-13
ATGATGTCCCGCAGCTTTCTGGCCGTTTTTGGAGCACCATGCTGGCGCTGATAGGCAATCGCTTGGTTGTAGCAGTACCGGCACGCCGCTTGCCACCGCTTCCAAACTTTAGCCAGCGCTGGCTCCGGATAAATCCGTATCTTTCTCGATTGCAGCCCGATATTTTCTGAGTCCGTAGAGCCGACTGCTGAAGCAGTGCAGGATGGTGAGGATATCCTCAACCAGTTCCTGTTGGGGAGAAAGGTGATCGTCATCGAGAACCAAGATTTCGCATCCGTATTGACGGCAGTACCACTCAACGAACTCAAATCCAAACCGGCAGAGTCGATCCCTGTGAGCGACCACAATCGTTCCGATATCTCCTGCGCGGACTCGTTCCAATAAGGCAAGGAACTTTGGTCTTTTGAAGTCGAGACCGCCGCCAATCTCTCCGACCACTTCGGCTCCAGGATAGAGGCTAACCAGCCTTGCAATCTGTCTCTCCAAGTCTGGCTTCTGCCCTCGGCTGCTGACTCGGGCGTACAAAACGACTCGTTTGACTTTTCTTGGCGTTTTGATGTAGCTGTCGAGGTCATACCTTCTCGCCCTACCGGATGGTGTGCGTATTGCCTTGATCCAACCTTTCTGTTCCCATCGCCTCAAAGTGTGGAGACATACCCCGAAATAGTCCGCCGCTTCTCTCGGTTTCACATACCTAGCCATACTAAGCAGCCATGCTGAACATACTATACGTTATTTCCAGTATAGTCCAGCATATCATTGACTAGAGTCATACTCTCCCCTCTTCCTTGGGGAAAGGGGCCGGGGGTGAGGGATCCCCGCCAACCCCCACAGGCCACAGAGCCTCTGGCGGCAAATGGATCCACACCGTCTGCCCCGGCGCAAACACTTGGTGGGGAGCCACCCAAGCCTGCAGACTGCCCCAAGGGGCTTGCAAGGTCAGCCGTCGCTGGGTGCCCGCAAAGCGTTCCGCCATCACCTGGGCCAAGAAAACATTGTCGGCCAAGCCGGGCGGATGGGGAAACACCTGCACCTGTTCCGGGCGCACCGTCAGCCGCACCTGACCTTGGAGTGGCGCGGCGCTTTTCAAGAGGATCCCGTTGTTGAGGCGAAGCTGGTGACCCTCCGCCTGCGCATCGAAAAAATTGACCCCGCCAAAAAAGCGGGCAATGCGCTCGGAGCGCGGCTGCTGATAGAACTCCACAGGGGATCCCACCTGGTGTAGCTGCCCCTCAAACATCAGGCCGATGCGTTGGGCCATGGCTGTGGCTTCTGCTTGATTGTGGGTAACCAGCACCGTCGTCACCCCTGTTTCCGCCTGCAGCTCCAGGATGAGGGCCTGCATCTCTTGGCGCAGGTTGGCATCCAGGGCCGATAAAGGTTCATCCAACAGCAGCACCTTGGGCCGAATCACCAAAGCCCGCGCCAGGGCCACCCGCTGCGCTTGTCCGCCAGAGAGCTGGCTGGGCCGACGCTGAGCAAACCCGGCCAATTGTACCCGCTCCAACATGCGCCAGGCGGCAGCCTCCCGCTCTGCCCGGGGAATACCCCGCATTTTCAGGCCAAAAGCGACATTCTCCCCCACGCTCAGGTGGGGAAACAGGCGGCTGTGTTGGGACAGCAAAGTCACGCCGCGCCGTTCCGGCGGCAGAGGGTTGAGGGGGATCCCGTCCAGCCAGATTTCCCCCGGATAGGGCAAGGGATCCGGCTCCAGCAGGCCGGCGATGAGATTGAGGGTGGTGGACTTGCCGCAGCCCGACGGCCCCAGCAGGGCGAAGATCTCCCCTGCCTCCACGCTCAAAGACAAATCCCTGAGGACAGGGATCCCTCTCTTGTGGAAGCGCTTGCTGAGGTGGCGGAGAACAAGGTGGCCCATGCTTGAGTTACCGGTCAACCTCCCAAGGAGCTCTCAAGCTCTCCCAAGTTAGAACACCCAAATTAGAACAGAAAATACCGCTGCGCCATGGGCAGCACCTCTGCCGGCTCGCAGGTGAGCAATTCTCCATCGGCCCGCACTTCATAGGTCTCCGGGTTCACCTCAATGTGGGGAGTGGCGGTATTGAGTTTCAAATCCGCTTTGCCGATCTCGCGGCAATTTTTGACCGCTACGGCCCGGCGCTGGATCCCCAATTTCTCGGGGATCCCCAAGTCTAGGGCAGCCTGGGAGACAAAGAGGAGGCTGGTCTCGGTCAAGGCGCGGCCAAAGCTGCCGAACATGGGGCGAGGGTACACCGGCTGCGGGGTTGGAATGGAAGCATTGGGATCCCCCATTTGGGCGTAGGCAATCAGGCCCCCCTTCAGGACAATTTCCGGCTTAACCCCAAAAAAGGCCGGCTTCCACAGACACAGATCCGCCAGCTTTCCCACCTCCACCGACCCGATGACGTGGCTGAGTCCTTGGGCGATGGCGGGGCAGATGGTGTACTTAGCCACGTAACGCTTGGCCCGGAAGTTGTCGTTGCGGCTGCTGTCCTGCGGCAGAGGCCCCCGCTGCACCTTCATCTTGTGAGCCGTCTGCCAAGTGCGGATGATCACCTCCCCCACCCGGCCCATGGCCTGCGAGTCGGAAGAGATGATGCTGAACACCCCCATGTCATGCAAGATGTCTTCGGCGGCAATGGTTTGGGGGCGAATGCGGCTTTCGGCAAAAGCAATATCCTCCGGCACATTCTTGCTCAGGTGGTGACACACCATCAGCATGTCCAGGTGTTCTTCGATGGTGTTGCGGGTAAAGGGGCGGGTGGGATTGGTGGAGCTGGGCAGCACGTTGGGCTCGGAGGCAATGCGGATGATGTCGGGGGCATGCCCACCCCCGGCCCCTTCGGTGTGGAAGGTGTGAATGGTGCGGCCATTGATGGCGGCGATGGTATCTTCCACAAAAGCCGATTCGTTTAAAGTATCGGTGTGGATGAGGGTTTGGATGTCGTACTCATCCGAGACTTGCAGGCAGCTGTCGATCACCGCCGGCGTGGATCCCCAATCTTCGTGGATCTTGAGTCCGCAGGCCCCTGCCTCCACCTGTTCCCGCAGAGCTGCGGGAAAAGCCGCGTTTCCCTTGCCAAAGAAGCCCAAATTGACGGGGAACCCCTCCGCCGCCTGCAACATCTTGCCCAAGTTCCAAGCTCCAGGGGTGCAGGTGGTGGCGTTGCTGCCTGTGGCCGGCCCGGTTCCGCCCCCCAAAAGGGTGGTCACTCCCGAAGCGATAGCAAACTCGCACAACTGCGGACAGATGAAATGCACATGGGCATCGATCCCGCCCGCTGTCAGGATCAGGTTTTCCCCGGCAATCACCTCAGTGCTGGGGCCAACCACCATGCCCGGCGTCACCCCCGCTTGGATGTTGGGGTTGCCGGCTTTGCCAATGCCGACAATGTAGCCATCGCGAATGCCCACATCCGCCTTGACAATGCCCCACCAGTCCAGGATCAGGGCGTTGGTGATCACCAGATCCAAGGCCCCGTTGGCGCGGGTGGCCGTCGGCGATTGCCCCATGCCATCGCGGATGGTTTTGCCGCCCCCAAACTTAATCTCCTCGCCGTAGGTGGTGAAATCCTCCTCCACCTCGATGATCAGTTCGGTATCCGCCAGGCGCACCCGATCCCCTACGGTGGGGCCGTAGTTGCTGACGTATTGGCGACGGGGAATCTCTAGGGTCATAGGGTGGTATCTGCAAAAGGGCTGCCAGGGTTTTACCACACATCCCCACCCAGGGGATCCCTTGCTGCTTGTTGTCTGGTTTCAACCCTTCATTAGAACCCATTGGGTCGACTGAAAATTCGTTACATATATTTACATCTATGATCGAAAAAACAATTGCCAATCGACTCCAGCCTCGATGGGACAAGGGATCCCTCGTTTAATTATTGTGAAGCAACTGAGGGCTCACAAACCCTGACCTATAATGCCAGGTAAGTCCTGCCCTGGGGGAATCTTCTGCCAAGGGGTAGGGATGCTTCGTTCCTTGTCGCAAGAGAGGAGTTCTTGATGACAACTACGCCAAAGGAGCGAGAGCCGAAGGTCAAGGTGTCGGTTGATGTGGATCCGGTTCCCACCTCATTTGAGAAATGGGCCAAGCCGGGGCACTTCGACCGCAGCCTATCCCGTGGCCCCAAGACCACGACCTGGATCTGGAACCTCCATGCTCTTGCTCATGACTTCGACAGTCACACCAGCGACTTAGAAGACGTCTCTCGTAAGATCTTTTCCGCTCACTTCGGCCACTTGGCGGTGGTTTTCGTCTGGCTGAGCGGCATGTACTACCACGGAGCTCAGTTCTCCAACTATTCCGCTTGGCTGGCGGATCCGATCAACGTCAAGCCCAGCGCCCAAGTGGTCTGGCCCATCTTCGGCCAAGAGATCCTGAATGGGGATGTGGGTGGCGGCTTCGAAGGGATCCGCATTACTTCTGGTCTATTTCACCTCTGGCGAGCTGCCGGCATCACCAATGAGTTTCAACTCCTCTGCACCGCCATCGGTGGCTTGGTGATGGCCGGGTTGTGCCTGTTCGCCGGCTGGTTCCACTACCACAAGCGGGCTCCCAAGCTGGAGTGGTTCCAAAATGTGGAATCGATGCTCAACCACCACCTAGCGGGCCTGCTGGGGCTGGGTTCTTTGGCCTGGGCCGGTCACCAAATCCACGTGGCCATTCCCATCAACAAGATGTTGGATGCGGGCGTGCCGGCTGACCAGGTGCCCTTGCCCCACGAGTTCATCCTCAACCCGGCCCTGATGAAGGAGATGTTCCCCAGCGTGGATTGGGGCATCTTCAGCGGGGTGGTGCCCTTCTTTACCTTGGATTGGGGCAAGTACGCGGAGTTTCTCACCTTCAAGGGTGGCCTGGATCCGCAAACGGGCGCCCTCTGGCTAACCGACCAAGCCCACCACCACTTGGCCATTGCCGTGCTCTTCATCGTGGCCGGGCACATGTACCGCACCAACTGGGGCATTGGCCA
>NZ_JANSIO010000514.1:4962-7182 GCF_047462195.1 Synechococcus sp. R3-13
CATTAAAGAGATCCTGGAAGCCCACAAAGGCCCCTTCACCGGCGAAGGCCACAAGGGTCTGTACGAAGTGCTCACCACCTCTTGGCATGCCCAACTGGCCATCAACTTGGCCATGGTGGGATCCCTGAGCATCATCGTGGCCCAGCACATGTACGCCATGAACCCCTACCCCTACATGGGCATCGACTACGCCACCCAGATCTCCCTGTTTACCCACCACATGTGGATAGGCGGCTTCTTCGTGGTGGGGGGTGCTGCCCACGGGGCCATTTACATGGTGCGGGACTACGACCCGGCGGTGAACCGCAACAACGTGTTGGATCGCGTACTGCGCCACCGCGACGCCATCATCAGCCACCTCAACTGGGTGTGTCTGTTCTTGGGCTTCCACGCCTTTGGCTTCTACGTCCACAACGACACGATGCAAGCCCTGGGCCGTCCGCAGGACATGTTCTCGGACACCGGCATCCAACTGCAGCCCATCTTTGCCCAGTGGATCCAGTCGCTGCACACTTCGGCCATTGCCAGCACCGCTCCCTATGTGGGCGCCTCGGTTAGCCCCATCTTTGGTGGCGACGTGGTGGCTGTGGGTGGCAAGGTGTCCATGATGCCCATGGTGCTGGGCACGGCGGACTTCATGGTGCACCACATCCACGCCATGACCATCCACATTACGGTGCTGATCCTGCTCAAGGGGGTGTTGTTTGCCCGCTCTTCCCGGTTGATCCCGGACAAAGGCAAATTGGGCTTCCGCTTCCCCTGCGATGGCCCGGGCCGCGGCGGCACCTGCCAGGTCTCCGGCTGGGATCACGTGTTCCTGGGGCTGTTCTGGATGTACAACTGCATCTCCATCGTGATCTTCCACTTCAGCTGGAAGATGCAGAGCGACATCTGGGGCACCGTCAACGCCGATGGCACGATTGAGCACATCACCGGCGGCAACTTTGCCACCAGCGCCATTAACATCAACGGCTGGTTGCGGGACTTCCTGTGGGCGCAATCGGTGCAGGTGATCAACTCCTACGGCTCGGCTCTGTCGGCTTATGGGCTGCTCTTCTTGGGCGCTCACTTTGTCTGGGCCTTCAGCCTGATGTTCCTGTTCAGCGGTCGCGGCTACTGGCAGGAGCTGATTGAGTCCATCGTTTGGGCCCACAACAAGCTAAAAGTCGCTCCGGCCATTCAACCCCGCGCTCTGAGCATCATTCAGGGTCGGGCGGTCGGTGTGGCCCACTACCTGTTGGGAGGGATCGTCACCACCTGGGCGTTCTTCCTGGCACGGTTCGGCGCACTCGGCTAAGGCAAGGAGGAAGAGAGAATCATGACAACTGCAACTCGTTTTCCCCAATTCAGCCAAGACCTGGCCAGCGATCCCACCACGCGTCGGCTGTGGTATGGCATTGCCACCGCCCACGACTTCGAGACCCACGATGGCATGACGGAGGAGCGGCTTTACCAAAAGCTGTTCGCCACCCACTTTGGCCATCTGGCAATCATCTTCCTGTGGGCCTCCGGCAACGTCTTCCACATCGCCTGGCAAGGCAACTATGAGCAATGGGTAGCCAACCCCACGGGTGTCACCCCCATCGCCCACGCCATCTGGGATCCCCACTTTGGCAAGGCAGCGGTGGAAGCCTTTACCCAACCGGGGGGCGGCGGCCCCGTCAACGCGGCCTACTCTGGCTTGTACTACTGGTTCAACACCATTGGCCTGCGCACCAACGGCGATCTCTACGCCGGTGCCATTGGCCTGTTGTTGTTGGCGGCAGTGTTTCTGTTTGCCGGCTGGCTGCACCTGCAGCCCCGCTTCCGGCCTAGCCTGAGCTGGTTCAAGAACGCTGAAGCCCGTCTCAACCACCACCTGGCCGGCTTGTTTGGGGTCAGTTCCCTGGCTTGGACTGGTCACCTGGTACACGTCGCCATCCCCGAGTCCCGCGGGCAGCACGTAGGCTGGGACAACTTCCTTACCACGCTGCCCCACCCGGCGGGCCTGAAGCCCTTCTTCACCCTCAACTGGGGGGTGTATGCCCAGAACCCGGACACGGCCAACCACGTCTGGGGCACCGCAGAAGGGGCGGGCACGGCCATCCTCACCTTCTTGGGTGGCTTTAACCCCAACACGCAGTCTCTGTGGCTGACGGACATGGCCCACCACCACCTGGCCATCGCGGTGATCTTCATCGTGGCTGGCCACATGTACCGCACCAACTGGGGCATTGGCCA
>NZ_JANSIO010000515.1:0-4869 GCF_047462195.1 Synechococcus sp. R3-13
GCCGTCTTCCTCCTCTTCCTCTGGCTCAGGTTCCCCAGCCGGCGAGGGATCCGCTTCTGGAGAGGAGTTTTCCACCTCTGGCCGAGGGCCTCCGGTTGAGGGTCGAATACCCCCTCGTCTCACCAAGGTCATGCTGGTAAAGTAGGAGGTGAGAAACAGCAGCAACATCAGCAAGGGAGGCAATTCGTACTGAAACACCTGACGCCCCAGCACCCAAACCAAAGGGGGCAGCATCATCACCAGCCACAGGATCCGCCACGGCACCTTCGAAAGGCGGGCCACACTTTTTTGCAGCAGCAGGTAGGTTGCAGAACCCACCAGCGCCAACAGGATCCAATCTGCCATGAGTTGCAAAAATAAACGAGGGAACGGAGGAGAACACCTCTACCAAGCTAGCGGCAAATCCAATCCCCTCGCTACAGCTTGCAGCCGGGATCCCTGAAGAGCCAATTGAGGCTTGGCCTGCCCATAGACCGCCACCATTCCGGGGCAAACTTTTCATTCGCGCGAGCGGTGCGGAGCACTTTACTTCTTGTCAGCAGTGGGGCGAAAAAGAGGGATCCCCTTGAGGCGTGCTTATGCTGCCGGCGTCCACTGCACAGCTTCGCCCATGGGCCCCAACCTCAACCCAGTATCTATTCTGGCCAAAAGGTATTCCCTGTCATGCCTCGCAGGGTGAAATAAACAAATAGAAGCAACAAAAGGGATCCCAGCGTAACCATAGCCGCCGCTGTTGGACTTTTGCGATACAGGCCGACAAAAGGCTGGAGGCCAGCCCAGATCCCCCCCAGCAAAACGGTAATAAAGTAAGTGGGATAACGGGAGACATTCTCCACAAACTGGTCTTCCAGTCTTCTGGGGGGCTGCGGTTGTGGCATAAGAGGCTGGGGCTCCAACTCCTTTTTTCTCAGTGTGCCATAGGTAGCTGTCAACCATCTGGAGGCTGGCCATCTTCAGGGAACTGGCGGCAACTCAAAAAGTGTAGTCATCTCAAACTAGATTGAGACACTCCCCAAACGCTCCGCGCCGCTGCCGCGACCCCCCAGCTCATCTCTCTGGGAGAGGGGGGTTGGAGAGCAAGGCAACGGAAATGTTTTATTCCTATTCAAAATGACTATAAATCTCCTCCATTGGCGCTCTTTTGGCAGCCGAGCAACCTCGGCTCCCCAGCCGCTGTGGCACCAACCGACCGGTAAGCAGCCTCTCTGCCGCTTGGCTCACAGCCTCCGCGAGGGAGAAAGTCCATCGTCCCCTCATATCAAAAAGAACATCTACTTCACGAAGAGTGGTTGGAGCGAAGGGGAGACTGCGCAGATTCAGGAAACCGAGAACCTGATATGGTAGGCGTTATCCTGCCTGATCTGCTCTTTTGCTCAGTGCAGCCTCCCCTCTTCATAGACTGATGCGAGAATTGCCCTCTGATCCTTCCAATCGTGCCGGCGTACCCTTTGGGGATCAGACCCTGGCTCTGATGCGCGTCCAGGAGGCCCTGGATCAATTGGAGGCAGCCATTCTCAGTAGCCCTCGCCTGTTTTGGTCTCGCACCCTTATTGAAGAGGAAAAGATTCTGGAGCAGTTAGACTTTATCCGCCTGAACCTGCCGACAGCCCTGGAGGAAGCGGAGGAACTGCTGCGCCAGCGGGATCGGATCTTGGCAGAGGCCAATCGCTACGCCCAAGAAATTGTGGCCGCGGCCCAACGTAGGGCTGAGCAGCTCCTCAACGAATCGGCGATTCTGCGACAGGCCCAAGCTCAGGCGGAGCAGTTATTGCAACAAGCCTATCAACATAGTGAGGAGGTGCGGCGACAGACACTGCAGGAATCGGAGCGCCTGCAGCGGGAGGCCCACCGTTACGTGGATCAGGTGTTGCAAGACTTGGAGTTGCGGTTGGTGGAGTCCTTACGGGTGATCCGCAACGGGCGGCAAAATCTGCAGACCTAACAGAGAAGAGTCAGACTGGGGCTTGAGCGCTGCCTTCAACCTGTGCCAGGAGCATTTTTATCCCGCGTTGTGCAAGTCTTTTGGAGCGGTGGGTTAGGGATCTCCTGAGCAGGCGAGGGACGGCTCCCCTCGCTAGACTTGAGCAGAAGACGTTCCCCAGCGGCCCTTGACATCCTCTCTGCCCATCATCCTTGGCGTATCAGGCGCTTCAGGGATGCTCTATGCTGTGCGCGCTCTGCATGTTCTGCTCAGCCTGGACTACCGCGTCGAAGTGGTGGCCTCCAAAGCGGCCTATCAGGTGTGGCAGGGAGAACAAGGGGTGCTGCTGCCGACAGACCCCCGCAAGCAGGCCCACTTTTGGCGACAGCAAGCCGAGAGCAGCGGTGGATCCCTAGTTTGTCATCGCTGGCAGGATGTGGGGGCAACCATTGCCAGTGGCTCCTATCGCACGCAGGGGATGTTGGTGATCCCGTGCAGCATGGGTACAGTTGCCAAGTTGGCTGCCGGCTTGAGCTCGGATTTGCTGGAGCGGGCTGCTGATGTGCAGCTCAAGGAGGGACGACGCTTGGTGGTGGTGCCGCGGGAAACCCCCTTTAGCCTGATCCACCTGCGCAACTTGACCACCCTGGCAGAAGCGGGGGCGCGTATTGTCCCGGCCATTCCGGCTTGGTACCACCAGCCGCGCACCATCTTAGACTTGGTGGATTTTGTGGTGGTGAAGGCGTTGGATCAGTTCGGTATTGATGGCGATCTCATTCGCCGCTGGCAGGGGATGCGCCAGCATCAGATCCTCAAGCTGCCCCCTGATCTCTGAGCGGGATCCCTTTTCCCGGCGGCAGGCTGGGATTTGGCTTGGGGGTGTTCCAAGCTGGGGGGGGCCTGTGCCGATAGCCCTCACTTGTGGCACCTTGCCGGGAATAGCTCAGATCACTTGCTGAGCTAGCCGACTCGGGGATCCCGCTGAAGGGGGGTGGGCAAGTCAGGGCAGGTCTCCAGACTGGCCGCCCATTCCCCGATGAGGGTGTTGACCCAGTGAGGCAGCTCGTCGTGGGCGCAGTGGCCTACTCCCGGCAGCTTCACCAAGGTGAGGGCAGGTTGCCAGCGCTTAAATTGGTCTGCCAAAAAACTGGGCACTGCCGGATCTTCTCGGCCCCAAAGTAGCAAGATAGGCATTTTTAGGGTGGGCAGCAGGCGTTTGGGGCTGTCGAAGCGGCGGCAGAGAATGGCCCTCAGACCGTCCAAAAACACGTGGGCTGCCCCCGGCTCAAAGGCCGGTCTCTGGAAGATCTGCACCAGCTCGTCATCCACCTGCTCATCCCGCTTGTAGACATTCTTGATCCAAGCTCGTAGCACCTCGGTTTGTCGCAGCCAGTTGAAGAGGTGGGGATAAGTGAGGGGGCACCCCAGCAACGACAGAATCCCTTCGCAGAGGGCTCGCACCAGAGCATCCCAGGGAGAGGGCAATTCTTCCGGATGGGGCCCATCGGCGCAGCTAATCAAGCACAGGCCCTTCACCATCTGGGGATAGCGGGCGGCGGCAATGACTCCCACCAAGCCCCCGATGGAATGGCCCACCAGGATGCTGGGCTGCTGAATGTGAGTTTGCCAAAACTCGTGTACCTGCTCCACCCACAGATCAACGCTGTAGGCAATCTCCGGCTTGGCACTCTTGCCAAATCCCAGCAGGTCGAGGGCATAGACGGAGCGCTGGGATCCCAGAGGGAGAATGTTGTGGCGCCAATGACCCACTGACGCTCCAAATCCATGGATTAAAAGGGCCGGAGCTGCCGTCAAGTTGACGACACCGGCAGGGGTTTGGGCGCGACTGGGGGTGTAGGTGAAATGGATGGGCCAGCCCCGCCAATGCCAGGTTTGGGGGTAGCCGTAGCGAGGCAAAGCCGACAAGGGATCCCTGTCGCTACCCGTTGGGGAAGGGGGGGGCGCATCAACAGAGGAGAAACCGGGATTGCCGACGGAATTGGCGCCGACGGGAGCAGAAGGGGAAGGATGGGAGTTGAGTCTGTGCAAGGGAGGAGTGGGTGACAACAATAGGCTCATCTCCAATTTAGGCTAGACCAATCTTAGTGGTTTTCTCGGCTCGCCCAAAGCTACTTTGCTACCGGTTCTTCTTTAGGACATGCCAGCATGACTGTGCCCCTGACTCCAGACCCAATGAATGAAGCCTTCCAGGTAGACCCAATCACTGCTGCCAGCTTCCGCCAGATCGATCAAGAGATTGGCCCCCACCCCTGGCAAGGGATCCCTTATGAGGTGGTGCGCCGTGCCATTCATGCCACTGCCGACTTTGAGCTACGGGATCGCTTTTTCTTCGGCCCCAACGCCGTTGAACACGCCCTGGCAGCCCTACGGCAAAAGCAGCCTGTCATTGTCGATGTCAGGATGGTGGCAGCTGGGATCCAGTCAGGTCTGAAAGCCCAAGGGATCCCCCTCTACTGTGCTTTGGACTGGGTGGAGGAGCCCCGTTGGCCCGGTCAAACCCGCGCCGCCAATGGGATGGTGAACTTGGCACGCCGCTATCCAGAAGCCCTGTTTGTCGTTGGCAATGCCCCCACCGCGTTGCTGGCTTTGGTGGAGGAGATTCGGGCACAGCGGGTCAAGCCGGCCTTGGTGATCGGAGTGCCGGTGGGATTTGTGGCGGTGGAAGAGGCCAAGCAGGCGTTGGCGCAAACGGATGTTCCCCAGATTCGGGTGGAGGGCCGCAAAGGCGGATCCCCAGTTGCTGCTGCCATTGTCAATGCCCTTCTCTTGGCAGCTCAACGGGATCCCATCCCCAACTGACTAGAATTGAAGGGATATCTTCAGACCTTTCCCATGACCCCAGAACAAGAGGAGTGGCTGATTCGCAACCTTCAGCAACAACAAGAACAAATCCAAGAAATGCGGGCCGAGCAGCAGCGGTCGGCTGA
>NZ_JANSIO010000515.1:4879-4961 GCF_047462195.1 Synechococcus sp. R3-13
TTGAGATGCGGCAGGCCTTTGCAGCCCAAATCTCCGAGATCCGGGCTGAACAGCAACGATCTGCCGAGCGCTTTGAGGCTCA
>NZ_JANSIO010000516.1:0-574 GCF_047462195.1 Synechococcus sp. R3-13
CTGGACCTATCGGCCTGAGTTGTTTGGCTTCCCTCTCATAGGGGCTGTTTCTCGCATCCACCGCTTGGTGGACTTGTTGGGCAAGGTGGAACGGGTGAGCTGCCAACTGCGCTACGACGGGCCGGACCTGCCCCACCGCTACAGCAGTTGCTACTGCACAGCCCAACTGAGTTTTGCCAATGGGTTGCTGGCGGTGTTGACGTATGGCAAGGGGGAATCCCTGTGGTGTTCCCAACGGCTGTTGGAGTTTCACGGCCAACGGGGGGGCCTGTTGATCAACGGCGAAGAGGCAATGTTGTTGCGGCCCGGCAGCGCCCATTCTCTAGAGACGGGATCCCGCCACGGCCTCTTCGAGCAAGACACCCGCATGGTGCTGGATCACCTGCGCCACGGCAGACCCCTCTACATCAATACCGAAAACATGCTCCACGCCCTGGCAGTGGCCGAGGCAGCCGAGCGATCTGCCCAAACCCAGCAGGTGGTTCCCGTTCAGGATTGATCCCAGAGTCAAGACCCAATTAACCAACGGCTCCAGCCCCCGCAAACACGCTGCCGATGCGGCGCATCGCCTCTT
>NZ_JANSIO010000517.1:0-1345 GCF_047462195.1 Synechococcus sp. R3-13
AGTGCGGGGCTCCTGCGATTTCTAGCTGAAATCCCGCACAAGCACCACTTCCGAAGCAGCAGGAGAATTCAACCATGCTCAACCAAAGCCTCAGCCTGGGATTTTTCCGAGGAAGCCACAGATAGCTTCACAATCCGGGCCAGCCGAGCCTTACGACGAGCGGCTGTGTTTTTGTGCAGGACGCCGGTTTTGGCAGCTTTATCAATGCGGCTGAAAGCAGCACTCATCGCCGCCTGGATTTCCTGCAGAGTTTCTTGCTGTGGGTTGGCAGCGTAGGCAGCCGAGAGGGAGATCACTTTCTTCATCAGAGCGCGCACCATTGCTTTGGTGGCTTTGTTGCGCAGCCGATTCCGCTCTGCGATCTGAACGCGCTTGATGGCAGATTTGATGCGTGGCATGGTTGAAAGGGAAGTTTCGGCGAAGATCCAGCATACCATCAGAGCTGGAAGCTCCACCAGTTCCTATTGTTCTCCGATGGGATCCCCATGTTTCAAGATTGCAGCTCGCAGATCCGCTTTAACCCACCTGCCCTTTTCTACGGGGTTGCCGCTTGCGATTTGGATCGGGATGGGGCCTTTGAGCTGTTTGTGTGCGGGTTCCGCGGCTCCAATCGAGTCTTGAAGTGGGATGGGCAAACCCTGGTGGATCAAGCAGACGACACCCTGGCCGATGCAGGGCGCATGGCAATTGGGGTGGCTGCCGCCGACTTTGACGGGGACGGGCAGGAAGAACTTTATGTCTTGAACACCGATACCTTCGGCGGGCGCAAGCGCTTTGGGGATCGCCTCTTCGACTGGCAGGGATCCGCCTGGGTGGATCTGTTCTCCCTGCCGCAAAACCAAGATGCCCTCAACTTGACGGCAGGTCGCTCTGTAGCTTGTGTGGATCGTCTTGGCCAGGGGCGCTATGGATTTTTCGTAGCCAACTACGGCGGCCCTATGCGCCTCTACGAGTTGGGCCCTAACCAAATGATCGCCGATGTGGCGCCGGAAGCGGGATTGAATCGGGTGACGGGCGGGCGGGGTCTGGTGGCCTTGCCCTTGGTCTCGCAGCGGATGGACATTTTTGCCGTCAATGAGCAGGGACCTAACTTTCTGTTTCGCAACCGGGGAGATGGCACCTTTGAAGAGATTGCCGCTGAGGTGGGCCTGGCGGATCCGGACGAGCACGGACGTGGCGTGGCGGCGGTGGATCTGGATGGGGATGGACGGCTGGATTTGCTCTACGGCAACTGGGAAGGCCCCCATCGCCTCTGGATCCAGACCCCCGACGGTTTTTTTAAGGATGTAGCCCCCCCGGAGTTGGCTAGGCCCTCCCGCATTCGCACGGTCATCGCTGCCGACTT
>NZ_JANSIO010000518.1:0-3758 GCF_047462195.1 Synechococcus sp. R3-13
TTGGCTCAAATGAAAGATCAACACAACCTAGCCAAAGCAGCCAAAGTTCTCTACGAAGCGGAGCTGGGTTTCATGGGCCGCCCTGGCCGTTCCTTCTTCGAGGCCCCTTTCCGGGCTCAGGAGTACCTCAGCCGGCTGCAAGCGGAGATGGCCTTCGCCAACATCAACTCCGGCAGCGTCTCTGACCTGCAGAATCAAGCGCAGGAGCTGTTGAGCAACGTGAATACGGATCCCGGCAGCTATACCTTCGCCGACTACAGCCTTAGCAAAGCTGCCCTCTACTCCGCCCGCGCTGCCCTACACCTGTTGGCGGCTGAGCGCCTCGGGGGGATGACTACCCTGACCAGGCGCTGATCTGGCCTACCCGGAACTGGGGATAGAGGGGATCCCTGCTGGCTGAGTCTTCGGGGTTAACCCCTCTACCTTCTCTTGCCCCTGCTGCAGTTGGGTTAAAGTGAAAGCCCCCAGAGCGGGGGCTGTTCTTGGTTAGATATTGATCGCGTCTTTACATCTGCCCTTAGTGTACCTGCGTTCTCTGCACCTGCGCCACTTTCGCAACTACCGGGATCAAGAGATCACCTTTGACGCGCCCAAAACCATCCTGGTGGGGGAGAACGCCCAGGGCAAGACCAACCTGCTGGAAGCGGTGGAGCTGTTGGCCACCTTGCGCTCGCGGCGGGCCAGCCGGGATCGGGAGCTGGTATACCAAGAGGAGCGACAAGCCCAGATTGCCGCCACGGTGGAACGGCTGGGTGTGGCCCATGAGCTGGTGATGGAGCTGCGCAGCAGCGGCAGACGATCCCTGAAGGTGGACGGGCAGGTGCTGCGCCGCCAGGCGGACTTTTTGGGACAGGTGAATGCCGTGGTGTTCTCCAGCCTGGATCTGGAGCTGGTGCGGGGCGCTCCGGAGACGCGGCGCCATTGGTTGGACGGGGTGTTGCTGCAACTGGAGCCGGTTTATCTCGGCCTGGTGGAGCAATATCGCCAGATCCTCAAGCAGCGCAACGCCCTGCTGAAGCAGGATCCCGCGGCTGCCGGCGACAAGTTCTCGCAGATGGCCTTCTGGGATGCCCAACTGGCCACCACCGGTAGCCGAATTATGCGCCGCCGCGCCCGGCTGCTGCAACGGCTGGAGCCTTTGGCTGCTCACTGGCACCGGGTCATTAGCGGTGGACGGGAAACCCTGACCCTTACCTATCGACCCCAAGTGCCCCTGCCGGATCCCCAGGCCAGCCCCGAAGTGATCCAAGCCCAGTTTTTGGCCGAGATCCGCGCCAAAGCCGCCGCCGAACACTCCCTGGGCAGCTCTCTGGTGGGCCCCCATCGGGATGAAGTGGAGCTGTGCATTAACGGAGTTGCCGCCCGCGCCTATGGATCCCAAGGCCAGCAGCGCACTCTGGTTTTGGCTCTGAAATTGGCGGAGCTGGAGCTGATCGAGCAGGTGGTCAGGGATCCGCCCTTGCTGCTCTTGGACGATGTGCTGGCCGAGCTGGATCTGCAGCGGCAAAACCAACTCTTGGAAGCCATTCAGGAGCGCGTGCAAACCTTGGTTACCACCACCCACCTGGGATCCTTTGACGCCGGCTGGCTCAAAGCCGCCCAAATCCTTCAGGTGCAGGGGGGACAGCTTTTTCCCGACAAAACAGGGGATGGGATCCCGTAGGGCAGGCCGGAGCTCTGGCAGTGAGGGAAACCCTATCTGGGAGGGGGGCTGGGGGTGGTCGCGTCAGCGGCGCCGAGCGCTTGGGCTTTACAGCCGAGCGCGATCCAGGCTGCGGTATTGAATCGCTTCGGCAATGTGGGTGGGGGCAATGGCCTCCGCGCCCTCGAGATCGGCGATGGTGCGGGCCACCTTGAGGATGCGGTCGCTCCCCCGCGCAGACAGGGCCAACTTTTGGATGGCGCTTTCCAAGAGCTTGCGACAGGGATCCGAAAGGGAGCACCACTGCCGCAGGTGGCGGGATTGCATCTGGGCGTTGCAGTGGATCCCAGGCTCGTTTTGAAAGCGCTGCCGCTGCCGTTGTCGTGCCCGCTCCACCCGCCGCTGCACCGCTTGGGAAGATTCGCCGCCCTGGGCGCGGACAATTTCTTCCGGCTTAAGGCGGTTGACCCGCACCTGCAGGTCGATGCGATCCAGCAGCGGGCCGGAGAGCTTGGACCAGTAGCGCTCCCGCTGTTGCGGCGTACAGGTGCAGGGGTGAACGGGATCCCCGTAGAAGCCGCAGGGACAGGGGTTGGTGGAGGCCACCAGGGTGGTTTGGGCGGGAAACTCTAGGGAAACGCGGGCGCGGGAGATGGTGACTTTGCCATCTTCCAGGGGTTGGCGCAGCACCTCTAACACCTCCCGCCGGAATTCCGTCAGCTCATCCAGGTACAGGATGCCATGGTGGGCCAGCGAGATTTCCCCGGGCTTGGGGTAGGGGCCGCCACCCACCAGCGCCACTGCCGAAGCCGAATGGTGGGGAGCGCGAAAGGGCCGCTGGGCGATCAGGGGGGTCTGGCGTCCCAGGTGCAGGTTTTGCCGCAACAGGCCGGCTGCCGAGTAGATGCGGGTGATCTCCAACATCTCTTCCCACTGCAGCTGGGGCAGAATGCCGGGCAGTCGCCGCGCCAGCATGGTCTTGCCCGCTCCCGGGCTGCCCACCAGCAACAGGTTGTGCCCGCCGGCTGCCGCGATCTCCAGAGCCCGCCGGGCATGTTCTTGCCCCTTCACATCGGCCAAATCCAGCAGGGGTTCCGTTTCGGTTGGCAACATCTGCTCTGGCTGGATCCGCACCGGCTCAACTCCCTCTGGGTTTTGCAGCCAGCCCACCACCGCCGCCAAGGAGGGCAGCCCATACACTTGGATCCCTTGCACCACCGCTCCTTCCGGCCCATTTTCCTGGGGTACCACCAGGCGGCGGATCCCCATCTCGGCAGCGCTGGCGGCAATAGGCAGAACCCCGGCCACCGGGCGTAGGGTGCCGTCTAGGGCCAATTCCCCCACCATCAGGGTGTTGGCCAGCGCTTCCCCCTCGATCACCCCGGAGGCCGCCAAGATCCCGATGGCAATGGGCAGATCGAAGCTGGGGCCCTCTTTGCGCAGATCGGCAGGGGCCAAGTTGACGATGATCCGCCGCTGGGGTAAAGCAAAGCCGGAGTTCTTGATCGCCGCCCGCACTCGCTCTTTGGCCTCCTGAACGGCAGTATCGGGCAGTCCCACCAAGGTGATCTGGGGCAAGCCACCGCCCACATCCACCTCCACCGTAACCTGCACGGCCCGGAGTCCCAGCAGAGCGGCAGCAGTGACTTGGGCAAACAATGCAGTCACCTCCCTCGGATAGTTCTTTTACCCTTTGCACAAGTGGCCGCAGGCCTATTCTGTCCCAACACGTATCCTGGCCGAAATTGGGATCCCCACGCTGCCGGCTGCATTTGCCCAAGGAGAATGTCACAATCATCTCAGGTTTTTCCTGCCCCAAAGGAGGCACGTCGGTTTTCGCAGTCGCAGTCTTTAATGAATGCGGGATCCCGGATCCGAGCTTGCCGAATGGCTCAGGCTTGGGTTGGCTGTTGCTGCCGCCTTTGCGCAGCACAGCAGCGGTGAGGCTATGTTCTGACCAGGATGGGAACCCCCAGGGGGGGATAGCAGGGATCCGGATCCCTCTGATCGCAGCCTGCACCTCCAACCCAGATTTCCCCAGCCATTTGCCCTTTGGCAGAGGTCAAAAGGCGGGCACACCCCTCTGCCGACAAGCCAACAGAGGGACGACCCCATC
>NZ_JANSIO010000519.1:0-1392 GCF_047462195.1 Synechococcus sp. R3-13
TGACGCTACGGGTACAGTGCGGGGCTTAGCTAACCCCACACCCCGACAAGCTAACGCCTGTGGAGACTCCTCTGGCGGGGTGGTAGGTCTAAAACCTACCGCTAGTCAAGGGTTGCTGAAGCAGGAAGAAAGCAACAGCGCTGAGCAAAAATCTGTTCTGTTCAGTGCTGTGTAGGTCTTTCAGAGCGGCATCTCCCAGTGCAGCTCGACATGGGTGTGGCCTTCCGGGGTGCGGGTGCGGTGCCAAGATCCCTTGGGTAGATAGCGGGCGATGGTGTTCATGGCCTTGCTGCCGTAGCCGCCGCTGAGGCCGGGAGCGTACTCGATACCATCGTTGACCACGGAAAGGCAGCAGTGGCGCTCCGTTTGGGCCAGCGACACCTTGACAAAGGAAGCATTGCCTTTGGGGGGTTGTACATGGGCGATGACATTGCCGATGGCCTCCCGCAAAAAGCGCAAGATGTCTTCTCGCTGATCAAACCACTCGCCGGTGTTGGGCTCCTGCAGCGGTTGCAGTTGCCGCTCTACAGATAGCGTTAGGCTGCCCGATTGGATCAGTTCATCCAGATAGATCTCGATGCCTCGATGCAGCCCTTCTCGTAAGCTGGGGGAGATGCGCAGCTTGGCAGCTAGAGTGCGCACATCGTTGAGCTGATTCCGGATCCCGCGTCCGATCTTCTCCAGTTGTTCGAGCAGGTGGTCGTAGACGGTGGGATCGGGAGCTTTTCCCTGGTGCTGCTGCCATTGCAAGCTCTCCAAGTTGTCCATCACCACCTTCAACTCCTGCAGCTCGCGATCGTGAATGTCGGTGGCTACTCGGTAGAGCAGCTTGCGAGCCTGGTCAATGGCGGCCTCCTGTTCGGCTCGGCGCAGGCGCTCCAGTTCCTGTTGCTGGGCCAAGAGCCGTTCTTGATTCTCCACAATGACCAAAGTGAGCAGCAGGCTCACCCCCGTTAGCCCACTGGCCAGGGCCGGCAAGACGAGAGGCCAAACCCAACGCCCCAGTAGAAACTGGGCCACAGCCCACCCTTCGTAAACGGCAAGCCCCACCACAGGCCGCAGGAGAAACTGCTGTTGCTTCCAGCCCCAAGGGCTCAAAAGTGCTCCGCACCGCTGACGCGAACGTAGGGGGGGACGATAAAGCACCAAAAGCAGTCCCGTTCCCACTCCCAGCAGCAAAACCACCGCAACCGCCACCCCCCCCGGCACGGATTGGTAGACCTCCCCGGTGAGCAGGCTGGAGAGGACTTGCGCCTGCAGCTCCACCGCCGCAATCTGGGATCCATCCGCAGTCCGCACTGGGAAGGTTTCGGGGTAGCCGCCCACAAAACCCACCAGGACAATTTTGTCCCGCAGTTGGTCGGCAACTTCGGGATCGAGGGGAGGGATCCC
>NZ_JANSIO010000520.1:0-2049 GCF_047462195.1 Synechococcus sp. R3-13
TGGTGCGGGTCTCCAGCCCGAAAATTTGGTGAGCTTTCTGGGAAGGGATCAGTCTTGGATGTACTCCTCGCCGGAGATCAGGGCAGCTTCGGCTTTTTGAAACTCCCTTCCCAAGTAGGCCGCATGGCTGAGCTGGGAGACCACTCTCTCCTGCTCCTTTTCAAAGATCTGTACACACAGTTCTTTGGCCGTGCGCCCAACATACACCCGTTCAGGGGATCGGTTGACGGAGCCCTTTGCCGGGATCACAGCTCCTGTTTCCGGATCGGTGGCCAGCCCCCGCTCATTGATGACGGTGCTGTAGTACTTGGCGCAAATGAGGTTCTGCTCCCGATCCAAGTAGATGACGAAATAGCCCGCCGGATCCAGATCCAGGGGTCGGCGGGAGAGATGGTCGTCAATGCTGCGAATCTGCTCGCTCAGGGGCTTGGAGGAAGGGGACATAGAATGGCCGACCAAAACCGCACAGGAGAAACGTAGCCGAGACTACCTTTGGCTGCTCTCATTGTGGCAGATGAACCCAATCTTTGGGCAGCCTTTGGGGTGGTTGACTTCCTTCCCAGCTTGAACGGTGGGGCTGGTCATATACCCGATGAAGGGGATCCTGTGCGGGCCATCCACCTGAGGTCTCAGAGCTTGGATTAGCGCGGGGCAACCCGATAGAACCGAGTGGCCGTCACCCACTGGTCAGAAGGGATCCCCTCGACGATGATGGCGCGGGCAATGGCATTGCCCAGTTGGGATCCCCGCACCCGCACATCGGCAAAGGATCCACTCTGCTCGAAAGAGGCGATCTCCTGGAAGTTGAGAGGACGGGGAGAGGCCACCGCCAACACCTGGGCTTGACCGAAAGGCGGAGCGATGGTCAACCGGTAGCTGGCCCCCGGCGGTGGGAAGGTGCGCACTTCTCCGGCCCGCAGAAACTCGTTGCCGCCGGAAAAGCGGTTGGGCAAAATCAGGTGAGTACGGCCATCGGCTTGGATGCTGAACAGGTAAACGTAGGCATCGCGGTTGGTGCTCAGGGTAATGGCAATCGGCTCGCCAGGCCGGTAGATGGGGTTAGACCCGTGCCGATCCAGCTCCAGATTCACCCGCAGGTCGGAAGGAACGGGGTTGACAATGATGGAGCGAGTGCCAGCATCCAACTGACGGGTATCGGCCAGTTGCAGCCTCTGTAAAGGAGGGTAGATGCCCAGGGTTTGCGGAAAAACGGCGGTGGCCGGAGCTACAGACAGCCCCAAAGCCAGCGGTAGGAAAAGCAGTTTGGCATTCATGGTTCACACCCAATCAATGGCTATGTTCATCCTAGGAAGGGGCGCAGGTTATGCGGGTCAGGCTTTGCGCAATCTCCAATCTCTTGCCGCGGCAGTTTCTCCTGCTGCAGATGGCACCCCCAAGAGGGAAAAGACGGTAAACCAGCGGGGGCACGGCTCTGTTCTCGGTACCTGGGATGGGAATTGGGGGCAACACGTTTGGCAAGGGTTAAGCTGCAAATAACCTCACACGCCAGGTTCCCATTCAACCCCAAACTTGCTCATGGCTCACGACAGCTACCAAGAAGGCATCGCAGCGGTACAAGCGGGCGATTTCCAGGCTGCCATCCAAGCGTTTCGCCAGGCGGTTGCTGCCGATCCAACCCATACCGAAGCTCGTTACAAGCTGGCCTGGGTACTGGGCATGAGCGGCTATCTGGATCCGGCCCTGACAGAGCTGGAAGCCGTTTTGGCGGCAGATCCCAACCATGTGGCAGCCCATTACAATCGAGGGGCCCTCCTCTTGCAAAAGGCCCAACTGGAAGCCGATGAGGATGGCCAAATCGATCTGGCCGTTCTGCAACAGGCGGAAGCAGCCTTTCAAGCGGTGATGCGCTTGGATCCCACCGACCAACGGGCCTTTGCCTTCCTCAATTTGGTCAAGCGGGCCATTCGCAACCATCAGGCGTCCACTCAGGTCTCCGGCGGCAGTGGCGGGTAAATCTGTGGGGGTTGTGGTCGGCAGCGATTGCACAGCCAGAAACCCATTGCGTAACATAAGTAAAGCCTGGGGATC
>NZ_JANSIO010000521.1:0-2366 GCF_047462195.1 Synechococcus sp. R3-13
CCGATTCCTCATTTGGTGGGGGTGGCGGGGATGCTACTGCTGCTGGGGCCCAGCGGTTGGCTGGCGCGGCTGGCCTTCCAACTGGGCTGGATTGCCTCGGATCAGGATTTTCCCTTGTGGGTGAACGACCGCGGCTATGTGGGGGTGTTGCTCTATTGGCTTTGGAAGGAGATCCCGTTTACCGCTCTGGTGGCGCTGACGCTGCTGCGCGGGATGGGATCCGAGCTGGAGCAACAGGCCCGGCTGCTGGGGGCTTCTGCCGCCCAAACGTTTTGGTATGTGACCCTGCCCTTGCTGAGGCCGGGGCTGCTGGCCACCGGGATTCTCATCTTCGGTTTCGTCTTCAGCGCTTTTGAGGTTCCCTTGCTCTTGGGGCCCACCTACCCGCGCACCTTGCCCGTTCTGATCTATCAGCGCTTCACCCACATCAACCTGGAGCAGCGGCAGCAGGCGGTGGCGCTGGGGGTGATCCTATTGGTCATCTCGGCAGCGGTGGTCAGCCTAATCGGAGGGCTGTTTGCAGCCAGAGTATCCTTTCTGCAGCTGCCGTTTGGCTCAGCGGGACGGAGTCCTTGGAGAAAGCCGTGAAAGGACGCAGATGGATTGGGGGATCCCTGCTCCGCCTTGGGGTGGCCGGAGTGGCCCTCCTTTGGGCTTTGCCCTTTGGGGTGCTGGCCCTTTGGGCCTTCACGCGGGCCTGGTATTTTCCCGATGCCCTGCCCCGGGCATGGAGCTTAGTCGGTTGGCAGCAACTGCTGAGCTGGGGATCCCAGTTCCGGGCAGCCTTCGGCCAGAGCTTGCAAATTGCCCTGTTTACCACCCTGCTGGCCTTGGGGGTGGGGATCCCGGCAGGGCGAGTTTTGGGCACCCGTCCCGTGCCTGCCTGGCTGCGCCTGCTGCTGCTATTGCCCATCATCACCTCTCCTTTGGCCGTATTGATGGGCATCCAAGGGGTGCTGATTCGCCTGCGGCTGGACAGTACCCTGCTGGCGGTGGTTTTGGTGCATCTGATCCCGACCATTCCCTACATGGCTCTGGTGATGGGCAGTGTGTTCGCCCGTTTCGACCGCGGCTACGAGGCGCAGGCCCGCTGTTTGGGGGCGGATCCCTGGCAGGTGTGGTGGCAGGTGACGTTGCCCCTCATTGCCCCTGGGGCAGCCATTGGGGCGGTATTTGCCTTTTTGATCTCCTGGAACGAATTTTTGCTCACCTTCTTCGTCGGCGGTGGGCGGGTTCTCACGCTGCCAATGCTGCTCTACAGCCTTTTGCAAGGGGGAAACAATACCCTGGTGGCTGCAGTGGCCTTCCTGTCGCTGCTGCCGGGGTGGTTGGCCTTGCTGGGGGCCAGCGTCTGTTTGGGGCAGGCCATCGGGCTACCCCCCACAGAGGTTCAAGAGGGGGAGAGCTAATATCCCTTCAGGGCCAGGTTGGGACGTTGCAGAGCGGCCCCCACCCGTTGAACCTGGGTCTTGAAGCTGCCATCTCGCTCCAGCCATATCTGCCTCAGGGCAGGGGGAATCACCTCCAGGCCAAACTGAGGGCTCTTGGGACGAAATTGCACACAGGTTGAGGGACAAGCCAGGTAATCAACCCCCTCCCGCCGGCGGTGCAGGTCTTGGTGAATATGGCCGAATACAACGAGGCGGATGTGGTCGAACTCGTCCAGAACCCCAAACAACCGCTCCGGCTGCTGCAGGGCACTTTGATCCAGCCAGGCAGAATCCACCGAAAAAGGGGGATGGTGCAGGGCCAACAAAACATGGTGTTGGGCAGCTTTGCTCCGCTGCAATTCCTGTCTCAGCCACAGCAGCGTGCGCTCCGTCAGGTAGCCGCTATCTTTGCCGGGCACGAGGGAGTTCAACAAAATAAAGCTCCAATTTTCCCGGCTGAAGCTCTTGTCCCCGAATAGCCGCTCGGCGTGGAGCTCTTGGTTCATGTTGTGCAGGCGATCGTGGTTGCCCGCCAACCAGTAAGTATCGATGGGGAGAGCCTGCAAATGGGCTCTCAAACGGGCGTAAGATGCCGCACTGCCATCTTGAGAGAGATCTCCGGTAAGCAGCAGCAGATCCGGCAAGGGATCCAGAGCGGCAATGGCCTTTTGCACCTGCAGGAAAGAGGCTTCCGTGTCCACCCCCAGCAGCCGGTGATGGGGCTTGGCAAACAGATGCAGGTCGCTGATCTGAACCACGTATACGGTCATAGAGCAGGCCCAAGAGGGTGGGATCCCATCTCCGCAGGTTTAAAACACTACCGTTCTAGCACCAGATGGCCCGGCTGGAACCCGTAGGTAGGGTCATTTCGATTCAAGCTAGGACACTGCACCCACACCCAAAACGTTGGTCGCGTCTTCGCGTCAGCGTTGCGGA
>NZ_JANSIO010000521.1:2376-9531 GCF_047462195.1 Synechococcus sp. R3-13
ATCCCCAGAACCACAAGGCTTTTCTCAGTAGCCTAGGCGTCTCACCCCAACCTAAAATGACCATAACTCAGCCCTAAAGGGCTCAACCTTAACCTACCCAAGTCCGTCAACCCGGTTCAATCCCTTGAGAAAATCCTCTCAGGAAAAGCTTTAGGAAACATTCAGAGATCGGCCCACGTTCCTAAAGGCAGCCTGCACCTGAGGCCAGCGGGATTCCTGGGTAGAGGCCGTCAGCGTATAGAGGCGATGGTGCCGAACGGTCACCGTCACCACCTCGTGGCGAAGCTGGGATCCCATATCGGTTTGGTATTCCAGCAGGTAATAGGGGTGCTCCTGCCGCTCAAAGGCTTCGGCAGCCAACAGCTTGGCCGAGCGACCGGATCCCTCAGGAGCAATGATCTTCTCCGCCACCAACTGCCCCACCTCATCCGGGCTGCCCAAATCGGCAATCGTCTCCCCCTTGTCAAATGGGGCGATCATCAGGCTGACGTTCTCGGTCTCGTACACCAGGTCGCGCAGGAGTACCACCGGCCCTTTCCCCGGCCCAAGATTGACCGCCACCATGCCGTTGGGGTAGGCAAAAGCAAAGGCTCCGCTGGGATCCCTGTAGGCCCGCAGGTTAGAGCCCGCGGAACAGGCACAAACCACCAAGCTGAGGCAAACACAGAGCAGCAACAACGCCCTAGACAGCCACAGGCTGGTTGCGTAAGTGGGCCACAGGCCTGATCGGGCAGAATGCGCGCCTCGTGCTGCTGACATTGCTGGGATCCTCTCCTCAGATGGGTTGCCTATTGTTCCTTTATCATCCTAGTACGAGCGCACTCCCTCTAGCCCGTTGACCGTCAATTCCCAACGGAAAACTCCCCCTGCAACTTAGCAGCGGGGTTGCCGACGTGGGTTGAAAAGCGAGGGATCCCCAAGCTTGGAAGCAACTGCTGCTATTGGGGGAGCCGCTTCTCGAAATCCAGATCCGGTAGCGGCAGGTTGGCCTGGGCACCTCCTTGGCCGGTGAGCATTGCCAAGCGGCGGGAGATTTCATCGTCCATGGCCATTTCATCCAATTGGGCAGCAATCTGCTCGCTGCGATCTTCCGAGAGCTCGCTCATGGCTCGGGATCTGAGCTGGCGAGCCTGGATAGCATTCTTCGCCGCCTCAAATTGGGACTTGGCCGAGTCGATGTTGTAGGAATTGTTGACGCGGGCCATCTGCTCCAGAGCTTGGTTCACCTCGTTGATGTCTTTGAGGTTGCTCAGCTCGCTCTTGTAAGCGGCCAGTCGTTCTTTCTCGCGGGCCAGCTTTTGCTTGGCGGCATTGACGTAGCGCTCGGCAGTTTCCACATTCTCCTTGAGGGGGCCGAGAATGGCCTCAATTTGCAGCGCTTGGGACATAGCCAGGCGGGCAGCCTCTTGATCGCCCCGTTGGGCAGCCAGGCGAGCCTTGTTCTCCAGGGCCTGGTACTCCCGCACCTTTTGCATGTACTTTTGTTCAGCCCGCTGATAGGCAGCCACTTGGGTGGCAACGGCTTCCGTGAGACGCTGAACCGTCTCCTGCATGGTGCGTAGGGATTCTTCCGCCACCATCACCGCTCCTGTGCCGCCTTTCTCCACCGGGATCCCCCACAGCCAGTTCCAAGTTCCGACGATGACGCTGCCGGCCCGTTGCCCAAAAATGCCGTAGATGATCTTGCGTGCGCCCATGGCTTGACCCTCTTGCCTACGCGTGCCTCTACTGTATTTAATTTCTCCCCAACTGGAAAGATCTCAGGGATCCGGCAAGTGGACAAATTCAAATCCCCGCTCCTGCAAAGTTGGGATCAACTGCCGCGTTACCTCAACCACTTGGGCTCCTCCTTGTACCCCATCGTGCAGCACGATTAAGGAGCCAGGCCGCACCTGGGCCAGCACCCGCTCCACTACCACCGATACCGGTGGGATCAGCCAATCCTCAGGCACCACGCTCCACATCACCGGACAAAAGCCCCAACGGCGCAAATCCGCAAGCGTCTGCGGCCAAAACAAGCCATTGGGCGGGCGCACAGCCCGATAATCGTCAGGGATCCCGCCACAGGCAGCCACGAGGGTGGTTTGGCTGCGCTTCAGGCTCTGATAAAGCTCTCCAGGGGCAAGCTCGGTAAAAGGGCGATGCTGCCAGCCGTGAAGGCCAATGCGGTGGCCTTGTTGGCGGATCTGACGGGCCAGGTGGGGCCAGCGCTGCACCCGTTCTCCCAACACAAAAAACGTGGCCGGCACCTGAAAATCCATCAAAACCTGCAACAAAGCAGGGGTGTACTCAGGGTGAGGGCCATCGTCAAAGGTCAGAGCCACCCGCTGGGTATGGGGATCTGCCGGCAACTCCCACAGGCCGTCGGGAAAGAGGGTCTTGAGGCCCCAATGCAGGGGTGGGTAGAGAGATGGGGGCAGGATTTGCTGAGAAGAGAAGAGCATTGTGGTGGGCTGTATTTTGTCCAGAACCAGAGGGCAATGCTTTGGGTGATCAACTGGGTAACAAATTTAGGTATTGCCGATTGAGCCAACCAACTGAAAAAATGGGCATGAGCATTGTAGCCCGCAAAACGGAAATCAGGGTTGGCGGGCCCGTCGATGGGCTTTTGGATCTCGTCCTAGCCAGTTGTGATTACAGATTGTGCCTACAGATTGTGATTACAGAAGTTGCCATTGGGTGTCGGCAGCAGCCCGCCGCTCGAGTTCTTGAGACGGATGTGGGATCCCTTCTGCCCATAGCCCAGATCCGATAGGCTAGATTCACCCTCAAGGTATCAGCTGATGGCTTGGCAAACTCCAACACTGCTGCTGGTGGATGGTCACTCTCTGGCCTATCGCTCCTTCTACGCCTTTGCCTACAGCCGCGAGGGGGGGTTGCGCACTTCCACTGGGATCCCCACCAGCGTCAGCTTTGGCTTTTTGAAATCGCTGTTAGAAGTCTTGGACAAATACACCCCTACCCATGTAGCCGTTGCCTTTGATACACGGCAGCCCACTTTTCGCCACGAGGCCGACGAAACCTACAAATCAGGCCGCCCGGAAACGCCACCGGAGTTTATCGAAGATGTGGAGAACCTGAAGCAGGTGTTGACGGCACTACGCATCCCGATTTTGGTGGTGCCTGGTTTTGAAGCCGATGACATTTTGGGCACCCTCAGTAGGCTAGCCCCCCAAGATTACCGGGTGCAGATCTTAAGTGGCGATCAAGATCTGTTCCAGTTGATCGATACCGATGGAAGAGTTCGGGTTTTGCACCTCAACAGCAAAGATCGCATCAGCGAGTTTGGCCCCGAACAAGTGAAAGAAAAATTGGGCATCTGGCCTTGGCAGGTGGTGGATTATAAGGCCCTCTGTGGTGACCCTTCTGACAACATTCCCGGGGTGAAAGGGATCGGCCCCAAGCGAGCTGTGGAGCTGCTGGAGCGCTACGGCAGTTTGGATGAAATTTTCGACCACCTGGACGAGATCCAAGGAAAAGTCCAGCAATACCTCAAAGAAGGGATCCCGGCGGCCCATCACTCGCAATTTATGGCTCGGATCAAATGCGACGTTCCTCTTTCTCCCGACTGGGAGAGCATGAAATTAACCGGGTTTGATCAAGCAGAATTGCTGCCGCTGCTGGAAAAATTGGAGTTTCACAGCTTCATCGCCCAAGTGCGCAAAATACAAACGGCTTTGGGGGGGATCCCAACCGAGGCAGAGGTGGTTGGCGCTTTTAATCCCACCGGGGATCCCGCAAACGCTCCTGACGAAGCCCTGTGGTTTGATTTTGCCCTCGATCCCGTCCCTTCTCTGCCGGCAGTGCGCATCATCGATACGCCGGAGCAACTGGAGCTTTTGCGGCAAGAGCTGTTGGCCTGCCCAGGGATTGTAGCTTGGGATACTGAAACCACCAGTCTAGATCCACGGGATGCCCAATTGGTGGGGATCGGCTGTTGTTGGTCAGAGGGAGATATCGCCTACTTGCCCATCGGCCACCGCCAGGGATCCAACCTGGACTGGGAGCTGGTTAAACAAAGCCTGCAACCCCTTTGGGAAGATCCCAACCGACCCAAAAGCCTACAAAACTGTAAGTACGACCTGAGCATTTTCCGCGCCCACGGGATCCGCCTGCAAGGGATCCAGTTTGATCCCATGTTGGCCAGCTACGTTTTGGATCCAGAAGCCAGCCACAACTTGGCCGATTTGGCAGCTACCCATTTGGGTTTGCCAACCACCAGCTACAAAAAGTTGCTGGGCAAGGAACAGTCCATTGCCGATATCCCGATTTCCAAAGTTGCAGAATACTGTGGAACCGACGCCTATTGTGCCTATCGTCTGGTGCCAATCCTCACCGAAAAGCTGCAGAAAACCGATCCACGCCTGTGGGATCTTTTTATTCAAGTCGAGCTGCCCTTGGCCCAAGTTTTGGAAGAGATGGAGTGGATCGGCATTCGCGTTGATACCGAGTTTCTGAGGCAATTTTCCCAAGAGCTGGAACAAGAGCTGCAAAGTTTGGAGCAGAAAGCTTATGCTCAGGCTGGAGAAACCTTTAACCTCAATTCTCCCAAACAACTGGGATCCCTGCTCTTTGAAAAGCTGAAATTGGACATTCGCAAAACCCGCAAAACGGCTACTGGCTATTCCACTGATGCCTCAGTTTTAGAAAAGCTAGAGGGGGATCATCCTCTCATCGAAACCATCGTGCAATACCGCACCTTGGCCAAGCTGAAATCGACCTATGTGGACGCTCTGCCTGCCCTGGTAAGAAGCGATACCGGCAGAGTCCACACCGACTTTAACCAAACCGTTACTGCCACCGGCAGGCTCAGCTCCTCAAACCCCAACTTGCAAAATATTCCCATTCGCACCGAGTTCAGTCGCCGGATTCGACAAGCTTTTATTCCCCAAGAGGGATGGCTATTGGCGGCAGCAGATTACTCTCAAATTGAGCTGCGCATTTTGGCCCATCTCAGCCAAGAACCTGCCTTGCTGGAAGGCTTTCGCTCAGGAGAAGATGTGCACACCCTAACCGCCCGCCTGCTCCTGGAAAAACAGGAAATAACCAGCGAAGAACGCCGCCTGGCCAAAACGATCAACTATGGGGTGATCTATGGCATGGGAGCGCAGCGCTTTGCCCGCACTGCGGGGGTTTCTCTATCCGAAGCCAAGCAATTTTTACAGCGATTTAACGAGCGCTACGCCGGCATTTTTGCCTATCTGCGCTCCACTGAAGCCTTTGTGGAAAAGCATGGCTATGTAGAAACGATCTTGGGTCGCCGTCGCTATTTTCCCAATTTGTCTCGTCTGACAGGCCATCGCAAACAAGCCGAATTGCGGGCGGCTGTGAATGCCCCCATCCAGGGATCCGCCTCGGACATTATCAAAGTAGCAATGGTGCGCCTGCGGCAAAAGCTGCAGAACTTTCGTTCCCGCTTGCTCCTGCAAGTGCATGATGAGCTGGTGTTTGAGGTGGATCCCTCGGAATGGCAGGCCCTAAAACCGCTGATTCAAACAGAAATGGAAGGAGCAGTGCCCCTCTCCATACCGCTGGTGGTGGATATCCAAATTGGCCACAATTGGAAGGAAGCCAACTAGACCATGGGAGGCAGAAAACCCCAGGTTTGCAAGGAAAGGGATCCCGGCTCCGTGAAAATGTTAAGCTATGTAAAAGCGTTTGTTGTTTTCTTATGACTGTTGAGATTTACACCTGGCGTTTTTGTCCCTTTTGCATCCGGGCTAAGCAACTGCTGGATCGCAAAGGCGTGAAGTATATCGAGTACGCCATCGATGGAGACGAGGCAGCACGGGCGGAAATGGCCAAGCGGGCCAACGGCCGCCGTTCGGTGCCGCAGATTTTCATCAACGACCAGCATATCGGCGGCTGCGACGATCTTTACGCGCTAGAGGCTCGCGGCCAGTTGGATCTGCTCCTACAGCAGGCCAGCTAAGCCTCAACTGTATCTCTCATCACTTTGTAGCCTGTTTAACTTGAGCGCGAGCCTGCTTCACCATGGCAATTAAGGTTTGATGGGCGTCCTCGGAGTCCCGCAGGGGGTGGTCGAAGCGGATCCGCAGCGTTTGTACGGCCCCGTCGACCTGAACCCGCAAGTCCATCCCTTCCGGGTCAATGGCCTGCATGCGGGCTTGGGTAACTCCTTCCACCTGGCCAAAGACCCTGGCGTAGAGGGGTATTGCATCGGCATGATCTTCGTTCATGTGCTTGCAGATGCGCTCGCTAACTTGGGGGGTGAGAGGATCGCCCATGGCAGTTGTTTTTGGCTTACAGCCCTCAGTTTAAAGCTCCCGCCAGTCCACAGTAAACTACCCAACCCTACCCCTGGCCAGTACAATAATGCGGCTAACCCAGCGTTAAAAGCGGCGCTCCCGGATAGGCAGCCGTTTAGGTTTCAGAATAAAAAGGCAGGGATCCCTTCCCCTCCATCCCAGAGAACACCAGGGATCCAGGGGATCAAGCTTGTCCTTGGGCCTGTAGCTCCAACAGCTCATTTGCCATATCCAAAAAAGCCTCCCGATCCAGATAGGAGACATCTCCCACCCACTCCCCCAGCTTGACCACATAGACCTCGCTCAAGGTGGGCCGGCGCTGCAAATCGCGGGAATAGGCTTTCACCAACCCGAGCACCGATTGCTTTTTGACAATTCGCCTGTAGCGGGGATCGTCCTTGGCCCGCACACGATAGACGACTCCGGTCTCATCGCCAATTTCCATCTCAAACTGGCGCTCCCGCACCTCTTCAATGTAGAAGTTGCCATCTTCATCCAGCTTTTCTCGCTCTTCCACCACCACCTCGTAGCGGCGAGTGCGCAACACCTGCCCAAAAAACAATCCCCCATAGGGAATCTCGCGAAAGGCTAGCTGACGGCGGGAGATGGTATAGAGCGGCCCCCACAGGAAGGGATAGAGCAACGAGAGGATCCCGACCAGGAAGGCGATTGCCCCCAGAAAGGATCCCTCGCCGAAAGCGCGGGAAAGAACCAGCAACGCCACGCCCACCAAAATGGCCGTGATGATGCGGCCCGTGCTCTTGAGGGCATCGCTCCAGTAAGCGGCATACTGAAGGCGCGTTGGCACCACCGGAATCACCGATTCGCATTCTTCTGGGGTTAGCTCCAACAACATGCTGATACATTTACGCTGAACACTGCTGAA
>NZ_JANSIO010000522.1:0-1287 GCF_047462195.1 Synechococcus sp. R3-13
GTTCAGCAGTGTTCAGCGTAAATGTATCAGAGCAAGCGGCGCATGTAGTCCCAACCGTGTCGCAAAACCACCTCCAGGATCTCGGCCTGACGCGCCCCACTCTGGGCCAGACGGGCAAACATCGCAGTCTCTCTCCCTGGAAGTCCAATGGCAGAGAAGCCCGATCCCTAGAAAAAGGGGATAGGGGCCACCCTACGGGTTCCATCCCAGCCGGTTTGCAGCCCCTCCCGCAACACCCGCAGCACCTCATCGGTGTCGGCATTGGGCTGGGCAAAGGAGAAAACATGCTTGAAGCGCAGTTTGCCCTCCCGATCCACAACGAACTGGGCCGGCAGGGGTGCTCCCAAAGCTTGGCCAACCCCATAGAGGCGGAAGGTTTTGCACTCGGGATCCACCAGCAGTGGGTAAGGCAGTTGCAGGTCTGCTTGGATCTGCTGGCTTTGAACCGGATCAGTGCTGGTGACCATCAGCAGCTCCGCCCCCAAGGCTTGGATCTCCCTGTAGCGGGCTTTCAGCTCTTGGATGTGGGGGTAGCAAAAAGGGCAAAAAAGCTTTTCGGTGAAGATACGAGTAAAAGCCAGAACCACCGGCTTTTGGCCGCGGTAGTCCGATAGCCGCACGGGATCCCCCTGCACACGCGGCAGCTCAAAATCGGGGGCAATCTGGCCGATTTCCAGAGAAGTGTTGGCTGGTTGGGGGATGAAGTTGTCGGCAAAGCGACGGTTAAACAGTCCGCTGTTGCTGGTCATTGCAGTTTTTTACGTTTCTTTACTACTTGCCACCAGCCTAACCCAAAGCCTCGGCCACCGCCTTCAGCCGTCGGAGCTGGGCCCGCATATCCTGCTGGGTCGGCCCCGCTGCCAACAGGTAAAACCCTGCCGCCACCCAGGGACTGGGGATGCGGAAGTTGAAGCAATTGACTAGAAGGGTACCCCCCGGCTGGGGATGGCATTCCCAGCGGTCGGTTCCTTCAAAAAACCCCTCAAACTGCCACTGCACCAAGCCTTCTGCCCGCTCTGTAATCACGCAATCCAAGCTGGGGGATACAAACGGCAAGCGAAGGAAAAAGCGGTAGCGGCTGCCCAATTCCGCCAGAGGGGATCCCACCGCCTCACAGCCCAACAGCGGGTTGAGCCAGCGCTTCATCAACTCCAGGTCGGTGAGGCAGCGATCCACCTGGGCCACGCTGGCCGCAATCTGAATCGACTGGGTATAGATGGGCATCCTCAGGGGGAAGTTGGGGGAGCGAGCTTGGCCGCAGAGAGGTCTTCTGCCGTGGCAGGGGGG
>NZ_JANSIO010000522.1:1297-2637 GCF_047462195.1 Synechococcus sp. R3-13
TCGCGATATTCCACCTGATCCGGCCCGCGACGGGGGGATCCCACTTGCACCACCGCCTGTTGGAGAGGCTTTTTGGGGTGGGGGGGAGACTCGAACACCAAGGTGCGGATCCCATTGGCCTGCTCGATGTCCGAGAGGATGTCCCAGCCCCGGCCCCACAGGGTGCGGCGATAGTAGGCGGCAATCGCCTCCAGAGGCTGAGAGGTCTGCAAGATCAGGGAAGCAAGGCCCCCCTCTCGATCCCGAATCTGTCCCGAAGAGATGATGGAAGCGTTGGGCAACTGCAAGTGACGGGGAAACTGGGGGGGAAGAGCGCGGGCATCTCCTAGGGAAGCCTCAAAATGCGTGCCATCTTTGCCGATGTGACGCCGCACGGGATCCTGATCCACTTCTTGAGCAACCGGATCAGGCATCTTGCGGCAGGCCACGAGGGATCCCGCCAACAGCCCCAGGGTTAGCCGAGTAAGAATAGGCAAAGAACTTGGCCCCACTGACGTGAACCGCTCAAGACGGGGATTTTTTCTCATCCGTTGGCCAGGGATCCCTGACTGGGTTATAGCGGATCCCGCCTTTGGATACAACCAATCTCCCTTTCTGGGCCAAGTTCCAGAGCAGCCATCATTCGTCGAGCCAGGGCTGACAACTGCACACCAGGTGGCGATCCCCGTAGGCGTTGTCGATGCGGCTGACGCTGGGCCAGAACTTGTGGGCCTTGACCCAAGGGAGCGGGTAGGCGGCCAGCGAGCGAGGATAGGGGCGATCCCAGTGGTCGGCAGCCACCACCTCGGCGGTGTGGGGGGCCAGCTTGAGGGGATTGCGCACCGGATCCATCTCGCCTCGCTCAATGGCGGCAATCTCCTGGCGGATGGCAATCATCGCCTCGCAGAAGCGATCCAGCTCCTCCAGAGATTCGCTCTCGGTGGGCTCTACCATCATCGTCCCCGGCACCGGCCAGGAGATGGTGGGGGCGTGGAAGCCATAGTCCATCAGGCGCTTGGCCACATCTTCCACCTCGATGCCAGCGCTTTTTTTCAGGGGGCGCAAATCCAAAATACACTCGTGGGCCACCCACCCCCCCGGCCCCTTGTAGAGCACTGGGTAGTAGGGATCCAACCGCTTGGCGATGTAGTTGGCGTTGAGGATGGCCACTTGGCTGGCCAGGGTGAGGCCGGCGGATCCCATAAGGCGAATGTAGGCCCAGGAGATGGGCAAAATGCTGGCACTGCCCCACGGGGCAGCGCTGACGGGGCCGTTACAACCGGGCAAAACAGGATGGCCAGGCAAATAGGGCACAAGGTGGCGGGCCACGGCAATGGGCCCTACCCCCGGCCCACCCCCCC
>NZ_JANSIO010000523.1:0-597 GCF_047462195.1 Synechococcus sp. R3-13
CCGCTTTAGCGGTCGGAGTCGGGTAGTTTACGCATCTTGCTAGTCTGGCTTCAGGTTTGGCTGCACCTCAAGGGCTTAGGTCTATCTTGTCTGGGTTTGGGGAGTTTTGGGCATGATGAAATTCGCGTTGCTGATGGGTCTGGGACTCAGCCTGGGATCCCTGCCGGTTTGGGCACAGGGAGCAACCCCGCTGCCTAGCCCTGCTGCCACTGCTTCTCCAACTTCGGGGGAGGCTCCGGCCACAGCAACTCCTAGCCCTCTGGCATCTCCGACTCTAACCCCAGAGCAAGTCACCGATGCCCAGGTGGAACAGTTGGTGCGGATTTTGTTGGAGTTGGATCCCCTGATTCGGGAAGCGAGCGCCCAACTGCGGGAAACCCAGAACGAGGAAGAGTACGAGCAAATTATGCGGCGCACAGAAACCCAAGCCAGCCGCATTGTCGAGGAGCAAGGGCTGACAGTGCTTCAATACCGCGAATTGATGACCTTGGCGAACGAAAATCCTGTTCTCAACCAGCGGGTTCGGGCCCGCTTGCAAGAAGTTTTGCAGGAAGGGGAAGCTTCCAACTGATACATTTACGCTGAACACTGCTGAAC
>NZ_JANSIO010000524.1:0-5041 GCF_047462195.1 Synechococcus sp. R3-13
TGAGCTTATTATTGACTAGAGTCATGCTCTCCTTTCGACGGTTTGAGCGTGTGGCTGAGGTGAATCGCTGCTCATTTGGCCTGAAGAAGTTGGCCCGGAGAACGCTGCATGTCCCGTTTTGTGTTCGGCTCGGAGGAACTTGCGCCACTGCTCAGGCAGCAAGGTTGGCGGTTTACCACTGGATATCTGCACATTCACCTCAAGGGACTGGATCCCTCTGAGGGTGCGGAACCCTGGGTGTTGACCTACTACCACGGCAGGCTGCTTTTTTCTGCCGATCAACCCCTCAACACGCAAATCCTGCTGAAACGACTCTCCCGCTTTATTCCTCGCCTCAACTTGGAATGGCCACAGCGGGCCATCTCGGTGGTGCAAGAGCGCTTGATGAAAGACCATTCCTTACCTGAGCTGCTGGAGGCTATCACGCAATTGGGCCTGCTCAAGCCGGGGGAGCTGGAAGATGCCCTGTGGCTCAACCTGCTTACCGATTTCGACCGCTACCTATTCGAACGGGCAGGCACCTGTTACTTTGAGGTGCAGGAGCAGGTCGCCCAAGAGGCCCCCATTGGCGGGTTTGAGTTGGAGCCGCTGCTGCAAGAAGCCGCCCGGCGCCACGATCGCTGGGCAGATTTGAAGGTGGCGATCCCAACCCTGTTGGCGGTGCCGGTGGTCAATTGGGAACGGGTCAACCGCTACCGCATCACCGATGAGCAACGACAGAAGCTCCACACCCTCACCAAAGATGGCCAGTCGCTGGAAGCAATCGCCAAGAAGCTGTGCCGGGATCGGCTGGAGGTGGCCAATCTCTTTGCCTCCTGGGCGAAAAAAGGTTTGGTCAGCCTACAAACACCCCAAGAGCTGCTGCAGACCAAGCGCCACAACCCGATAACCATCTTGGCGGTGGACGACAGCGTGGTGATGCAGGAAATCCTACGGCAGTATTTGCCCAACTATCAGGTGATTACAACGGGCAACCCCGCCGAGGTGCTTCCTTTGTTGTTTCAGCATCGGCCCCACCTGTTGTTGATGGATATCGCCATGCCGGGGATCGATGGTCTAGAGCTTTGCCGCATTGTGCGCAGCTTAGAAGAGTTTAAGTCCCTTCCCATCCTGATGGTTACCGCTCGCGATGGTCTGCTGGCCCGCATCCGCGGCAAATGGTCGGGGGCAACCGCCTACTTGACCAAGCCCTTCAACGAAAGTCAGCTTAATGCAGAGGTGAAGCGGCTTCTGGCCCAACAGCCGCCTGCCCACAGACAAAATCCTCTGTCGGTTCAGGGAGGCAGAACAGGTCATCCTGCCCTGTTTCAGGGATCCCCCCGTTCCCTCGAGGATCAAGCCAAGGCGTAGTGTCCTTCTGAGTTGATCCCCGTCGCCATTGGCTTTCCTGTCAAAATCAACAAAGGTTTTATGTTAGATAAGAAGTCAACTCAAGAGACCATAACTTGTCTGAGCTGACTGCTAATGTCAATGGATTGATAGCTCATTAGGACATGCCCAAAAGAGAAAAATAGGTTGCCGGGGATTTCAGAAACAAGAGACGAAGTAAGCATCCCATACACTGAAAACTTATCCGATCAACCTTCCTCATTGTCATCACGACCGGCTACTTCAATCTCTCTCAGGAACTGGCTTTTCCCCGCTGGCATTAGAGGTCGTTTAAGCCTTAGAGAAGCCTCACAAGGCTTCTGGCAAAAGAGTCCATACTAAGGGTACCGACAAACAAGCCCTGAAGACATGAAAAAAGATCGAACAGGGTTCAGCAGGCACTTCTGAAGGCAAACCAGAAATATTAAACGCTGTCGTGGATCCCGGCAAGATCAATGAGAGGGAGAAATCAAGCAGAAATTGCTCAGGATCCATGGACAGGGATCCCAAGAATACGTAAAATCGAGTAAAGAATGTAAAGAAAACGCCACACTTCTCCAATTGGTCCCGATCCCCAAGGAGCATTATGCTGCGACTGGAACACATTAGCAAAATCTATCCCACCGGTGAGGTGCTCAAGGATGTGAACTGGGAAGTTAAGCCTGGGGATCGCGTCGGCCTAGTGGGAGTAAACGGGGCCGGAAAGACCACCCAGCTCAAGATTATCTGCGGGCAAGAAGAACCGACCAGCGGCAAGGTGATCCGCCCCGCCAACCTGCGCATCGCCTATCTCACCCAAGAATTTGGAGTGGATCCCGCCCGAACGGTGCGAGAAGAGTTCTGGACAGTCTTTCAAGAGGAAAACCGCATTCACCAAGAAATTGCCCAAATCACCCAACAGATGGAGCAGGCGGACGCGGACACGTTGGAAACCCTTTTGCGCCGCCTAGATCGTCTACAGCGCCAATTTGAGAGTTTACATGGCTATGAACTGGAGGCGCGTATTGAGAAAATCCTGCCGGAAATGGGGTTTGAGCCGGAGGACGGGGATCGGTTGGTGAGCGCCTTCAGCGGCGGCTGGCAGATGCGCATCAGCCTGGGGAAAATCCTGCTGCAAAAACCCGATTTGATGTTGCTAGACGAGCCGACCAACCACCTAGACTTGGAGACCATTGAGTGGCTGGAAAACTACCTCAAGAGCTTGACGATCCCCATGGTGATTGTTTCTCATGATCGAGAGTTTTTGGATCGGCTTTGCACCCAAATTGTGGAGACGGAGCGAGGAGTTTCTACGACATACTTGGGTAACTATTCTCAATACCTACTCCAAAAAGTTGAACGGCGAGAGGCACAACAAGCTGCCTACGAACGTCAGCAAAAGGAAATTGAAAGGCAACAAACCTTCATCGATCGCTTCCGGGCCAGTGCCACCCGCAGCACTCAGGCCAAAAGCCGCGAAAAACAACTGGAAAAGATCGAGCGGGTCGAAGCGCCCATTGGCGACGTGCGTACCCTCAAGTTTCGCTTTCCCCCTGCTCCCCGCAGTGGTCGCGAGGTGGTGAAGATCGAGAATTTGACGCACATTTATGGAGATAAGATTTTGTTTTTGGGTGCGGAGCTGTTGATCGAGCGTGGGGATCGCGTCGCCTTTCTGGGGCCCAATGGGGCAGGAAAATCCACCCTGCTGCGTCTTATCACCGGCCTAGAGCAACCTACCGAGGGATCTGTGAAATTGGGAGCACACAATGTGATCCCTGCCTACTTCGAGCAAAATCAAGCAGAGGCTTTGGATCTGAGCAAAACCGTCTTGGACACCATCCATGACGAAGTGCCCGACTGGAAAAACGAAGAAGTGCGCACGCTGTTGGGTCGCTTTTTGTTCAGTGGCGACGCCGTTTTTAAGAAAGTAGCGGCTTTGAGCGGGGGAGAAAAAGCCCGCTTGGCGTTGGCGAAAATGCTACTTCAGCCGGCCAACCTACTGATTTTAGATGAGCCCACCAACCACTTAGATATCCCGGCCAAAGAGATGCTGGAAGAAGCTTTACAGCATTACGATGGCACGGTGATCCTTGTTTCTCACGACCGCTACTTTATCTCAAAAGTGGCCAACAAGATTGTAGAGATTCGCAACGGAGAGTTGGTCGCCTACCAGGGCAACTATCACTACTATCTAGAAAAGATCGCTGAAGAGAAAGAGAAAGCCCGACAAGAGCGAATCGCTGCCGAAAAACGAGCCAAAGAGCGAGAAAAACAGAAAGCCAAAAAGGCAGCCGGCAAAACCTAAGGAGCCAAAGCAATGTTTACGGGTCTGGTTCGAAGTTTGGGCACAGCCCAGTTGATCAATTCTTCACAGCTACGGGTTACCTGTCCCCGGTTGCAACCTCAGTTGGCCTATGGAGATAGCGTGGCGGTGGACGGCCTTTGCCTGACGGTGGTGGAGATTCTGCCCGATGGATTTTTGGCCGATGTTTCGCCGGAAACCCTGCGGCGCTCGACTTGGGGCCAGGGATCCCTCGGCCCGCGCACAGTCAACCTGGAACCGGCGCTGCGGGTAGGAGACAAGTTAGGGGGGCATTTTGTCAGCGGCCATATCGATGGGGTGGGGCAACTGTGGGATCAAGCCGCCACTGGCAACGCCTGGGAGCTGAGCTTCAAGGTTCCTGAAGAGATCGGGCGTTACATCGTACCCAAGGGCAGCGTGGCGGTGAATGGGGTGAGCTTGACCATTGCTGAGGTGCGCCAAGGGGGCTGCTGGTTCAAGGTGGCTGTGATCCCCCAAACCTACCGCGAGACCAACCTTTCTCAGCTCCAAGTTGGGGATCCCGTCAACATAGAGGCGGATATTTTGGGCAAGTATGTGGAAAAATTGCTGGGCTTGCTGCCCCCCGAGAGCAGCGTTTCTCTGGAGTTTCTGGCCGAGCATGGCTATATCTAGGTACCTTTCCCATGATCCACCCCGAGGAAGTTGAGCGCCTGCGCGGCGTAAATGTTTATCTCATTGGGATGATGGGCAGCGGCAAATCCACCGTGGGATCGGAGCTGGCAGCCCAGTTGCGCTTTCAATTTTTCGACACCGATGGTCTGGTGGAGCAGGTGGGGGGTTCTTCCATCGCTCAGATCTTCGCCGAGCATGGGGAAGCCTACTTCCGGGATCTGGAGACGCAGGTGTTGGCCCAGTTGAGCAGCTACACCCGGTTGGTGATCGCCACAGGCGGCGGCATTGTGTTGCGCCCCAAAAATTGGAGCTACTTGCACCATGGCCTCACCGTTTGGCTGGATGCGACCCCCGAGCTGATTTGGCAGCGGCTCAAGCGGGATCCCGGCCAACGCCCCCTGCTGCAAACCCCCGACCCCCAAGCTGCCCTGTACAAGCTGATGCAAGAGCGAGAGCCGTTCTACGCCCAAGCCGACGTGCGGGTGCCTATCCGGTCAGAAACCAGCCCGCCCCAATTGGTTGAACAGATCTGGCAAGCCATTCGCGCCCGCCTGCGAGACGGGATCCCCTCCTAGCCACCTCGCGCCCAACACAAAAAGGGATCCCATGAGGGATCCCTGAACTCTTTAGTTTTTGATTTTTGATTACTCAAGATTCGCCGGGAGCGGATCCCTGACGCAGCCAGGGTAGCTTCCTTTAGAGCGCGTTGCCGCGGGGGAGGACTTCTTCAGGGAACTC
>NZ_JANSIO010000525.1:0-1525 GCF_047462195.1 Synechococcus sp. R3-13
TGGGCGAGGCGGCAGCTCCAGCGGGGGGGTCTCCTCCTCCGATCTGACGATCCTGCTGGTGGTGGCCCTGCTGGCCTTCTTCGGGGGATTCGCTATCCGCAACATCTTCGCCGAGTCGGGCGGCTTTGACGATGAGCGCCCCATCCGCGCTGCCAATGTGCCCGCAGCCTTTCGCGATTTTTGCTTTGCCTATAACGGCACTGCCTCCTTTACTGTGGTGCAACTGACCAGCGTTTCTGCTCTGACCATGGCCTCAGTGCCCGTTTACAAGATGGATACTTGCACCATCCCCGTCAGCCAAACGGCCAATGCCCTCCAAGCTTTGGGCATCCGCGGCCGGGCCAACACCTTGGGCCCCCAGCTGGGGGGATCCAACCTCACCCTGATCCAGCTCCCCTTGGCCAGCAGCTTGGCGCGCGCCGTGTACAGCCAGTTTCCTGGCTTGGCTACTCAGGGCAACGAGGCGCAGGTTTTGTCCCAACTGGAAGCCACCATCAACAACGCCCTGCGCTCCAACATCGAAGGGTTAGCCCTGCAAAGCCTGGAGCCCACCAACATCCCCGACGTCTACGTGGTGGTGCCGGGGCACTCCTTTAATTTGCAGCCCCAACTCAACCTGCGCTAACCCTCTTGCAGAGGACGACGGTGTGTTCATCACCCTAGAAGGCGGGGAAGGGGTGGGCAAAACCACCCAACAGGCCCTCTTGGTTGAGCGGCTGCGCCAAGAAGGCTACGCTTGCCTGTGTACCCGCGAGCCGGGGGGCACGGCGCTGGGCAAAACGCTGCGGGAGCTGTTGCTGCACGGGGATCCCTTTAGCCCTCTGGCGGAGTTGCTCCTGTACGCGGCGGATCGGGCTGAACACGTGAGCAAAGTCATCGCGCCGGCTCTGGCGGCAGGGCAGGTGGTGGTTTGCGACCGCTTTACCGATTCCACCCTGGCCTATCAAGGCTATGGCCGGGGCATAGATCTGGATCTGATCCGGCAGCTCAACCGATGGGTCACCGACGGGCTACAGCCGGATCTCACCCTGTGGCTGGATCTGCCCCCCGAGGTGGGGCTGGCGCGGTCAGGGTCTTGCGACAAGCTCGAACAAGAACACCTGGAGTTCCACCGCCGCGTCTACCAAGGGTTCCAGGCTCTGGCTGCCGCAGAACCGCAGCGGATTGTCCGCATTGACGCCCAGGGATCCCCGGCAGAGGTGGCTGCCCGCCTCTGGTCAGTGGTCGAACCCCGCCTACCACTTGCGACAGCAGGCCGGGAGCCCTAGACTCTGTTCCGCTGACGGGAATGGCGCGACAGGCCAAAGCTCGCGACAGTTTCCCTGGCCACAGCCTGCTCGGTTTACCAAGGTTAAGATTAGGTTAAAAGGGAAGAGGCGGGGGTAACCTCAAGCTAGGCTGGATGACCTATGTGAAAAGAGCCTGCTGCCCTCTTGGTTCTCGTTTTGGGTAGAGGAGACTGGCTGTGGACGCTGTTGCTGCTGAGCTGAAAACCGATCGCGTCAGCGGGACGGAGTCCTTTCGC
>NZ_JANSIO010000526.1:0-800 GCF_047462195.1 Synechococcus sp. R3-13
CCCGTTGGATGCAAATGGGAATTCTTTACCCCCTCATGCGCGGCCACAGCGCCCTGGGCACCCGCCCCCACGAGCCCTGGAGCTTTGGCCTCGAAGTGGAAACCATCTGCCGGCAGGCCATTCAGTTGCGTTACCAGCTGCTGCCCTACCTCTACAGCCTCTTTTGGGAGTCCAGCCAAACCGGATCCCCCATCTTGCGCCCCCTTCTCTACGAGTTTCCCGACGATCCGCAAACCTACGAGATCTCAGATCAAGCCATGCTGGGATCCGCCCTCCTAGCTGCCCCTGTAGTCCGGCCTGGCGTGCGGTGCCGCGCTGTTTACCTACCCCAGGGCACTTGGTTTGATTGGTGGACAGGTCAGGCCCACACCGGCCCCCGCTACATTCTCGTCCCTGCCCCTCTCGAACAACTGCCGCTGTTTGTGCGGGGTGGCTCCGTTCTGCCTTTAGCTCCCCCCTGCCCGTCCACCGCCCACCTGCGCCGTGACCAACCGCACCTCAAACTCTACCCCGGCAACGGCAGCTTCACCCTCTACGAAGACGACGGGGAAACCCTCGCCCATCGAGCAGGAGCCTGGGCCACCACCCTCTTCCGCTTGCGACAGCAAAATGGCCAGCTCATTCTGGAGATCGAGGCCCGCCAGGGCAACTGGAGCCCGCCCCAGCGTAGCTGGCTTCTGGAGCCCCTTGGCCACACTCCCCTCTCCCTGCCGGACACCGGACAGCCGCAACGGGTTCTCTGGCCCACCCCAGAGGATCCCCCGTTTAGGTGACATACTCCCATCACTGACCCTACAGGT
>NZ_JANSIO010000527.1:0-2064 GCF_047462195.1 Synechococcus sp. R3-13
AGTGCGGGGCTCCTGCGATTTCTAGCTGAGGCAGTGCTACAGCCACGGAGCCCAACCCTGGTGCCGAGCGGACAGATTCTGACGGCTTTGAATCGCTGCAGAGGGATGCACAAACTCATGGGCAATGCCTTGATAGGTCAGTTGCAAAAGACTCCGTCCCGCTAATGTGAACAGCAAGGGCCCAGAAGCACCACCGCTCACAGCAGCTCGTCGATCAGCCGGAGCACCTGCTGCAGCTCAGCACCGGGGATCCTTTGATGTTGTTCCAGGTTGATCTCCACCAACTGTTTGAGGGCAAGAAGCTTCAGGTTGACCTCCACCGCCGCCACCGCAATGGCTTGTGCTGCCGGCAAATAGCCACTGGCCCCCAAATCCAAAAGGGCAGCCCGCCGCAGATGGATGTTGTCGTGATCCAACACCGACAGCAGAGGCTGGGCAAAGGCCGGATCCCCGGTGAGACGATAGCAGGCCCGCGCCGCCGCACATTGCAAGCGAATGGAAGTGTGCTCTAGGTAAGGACGAATTGGCTCCAGGGCAGCAGCCACCTGCAGTTGTCCAAGAGCCTCGATAATGGCCTCTATGGCGGCTTGGGCTTCCGTCTGCAGTCCTTGCTCCACAAAGCGCAGCCCTTCTAGTAAAGCGGATCCCAGCTTTTCCACTTCGTCGGGATCCCTGTTGAGGTTGTTGGCAAGGGCAATCTCAACCAGCGCCTGGGCAGCCGCTGCCACCACTTGGCCATCGGAGCAAGACAAAGCCGCCTTCAGGGGAGGGATCCCGGCGAGGGATCCCAGTTTACCCAAAGCACGAGCAGCGTTGCGCCGCAGCGGATATCCCCCTTGAGCGGTGCGATCCGTTTCATCGGCCAGGGCCTCGATCAGGGCAGGGATCCCTTCGGCAATGCGCATGCGCCCCAGCCACCAAGCCGCATAGTAGCGTTCCCCTGGATCCCCGTGGCGCAGCTTGGCGATTTGTCCAGCCGGGGTGAGATCCACCGACGGATTGGGATCCAGAGGAACAGCAGTGGTCATGGAATCAACAACGGAGAGGACACCGAGAAGGGATCAAGCGCTGCGGACACTGACGATCTTGGCGCCCGATTTGAGCAACCGCTGCATTGTCGCCGACAGTTGATCGGCAGAGACGAAAATCTGCTGGTTGGATTTGCGCACTCGGCTGGAAGTGGCCAGCGCCGAAGGCGGATTCAGCAGTCGGGTCACTTCCACACAGAACATGCGATCCGACTGGCCCGTTGGCGGCCCCAGGTGTTTGGAAATGGGGCTGGGCGGCAGCAGGCCCCGCACCCCAATGCGGCGAATGGCCGGGGTAAACCCGGTGGCCAAAGGCATCATCAGACGGGGTCTGGGCCCTTGGGAGCGATCGTTGTTGGCGTAGCCCCCGTAGAGAGCGAAGAGATTGGTAAAGTCGCGGGTGGAATGAGCCTTGCGGTATTCAAACCCACGCGGGTAGGGGACGATGTTGTCTCCAAAAGCTTCTAGGTATTCTGGGCTGTCGATGTAGGAATCGATCTCCGCGCTGTGGCCGCCAGATTGGTAGATGTCCAAATGGCGGGCGATGTCTTTGGGGCTGGTGGGAGCGCGTCCCAGCAGATGCTTGAAATTGAGCTCGATGGCCCGGGTTTGCGAGTTGGGGTAGAAAAACCGCTTTTTGTAGGCTTCGGACTTGGCGATCAATCGCACAAACTCCCGCACCGTCAGGCTGCCCTGGCGCAGCAGCGATTCCGCACTGGCTAGCTCCTTCCTATCGGCCCCAAACAAATGGTCGTTGCCCAGCACCTGACGGTAGATGGCCCGCAGCACCGCATTGAGCTGATCCTGGCTGGCGTTGGGGCGCAACTCCAGTGGGGTGGTCTCCGTAATGCCCCGGATCCCCATCCGGCTTGCCGCTGTAATTGCACTCATGCTAATTCCCCCGATTGAACTGAATGGACACAGATTGAGAACAAGCTTGCGTTTAGGGTCATTTCGATTCAAGCTAGGACATTGCACCCACACCTAAAGTGTTGGTTGCGTCGTCGCGTCGGCGTTGCGGAGCAATAATGCAGGG
>NZ_JANSIO010000528.1:0-3533 GCF_047462195.1 Synechococcus sp. R3-13
CCCCGAAGGTGTAGAGCTGCTCCAGATAGAGGTTTTTAACACGAATTTTCTCCGCCAAGATGCGGTAGGCCGCTGCTTCTAGGGATTCTGAGCGCCGCACCAGTGTTCCTGGCAGGGCCCAGCAACCGCGGAAGGGATCCTCCCGCCGCCGCACCAGCAGCACCAGGAGGCGATTCTGCTCAGTGTCGATGGAGAAAATGACCGCATCCACGCCCACCCGGAACTCCGCCAAGGCGATCCGGTTCTCCGATGGGCCTGCCACGATGCGGGATCCCTGCATAGCTTGGCACTGAATCCTCCACCAACAGCCTACCCAGTTTGTCCCTCCAGAGGGAGCTACCAGCCTGGACCACCGTCTTGCCAGTCTAAGCCCTATCTGGGGCGAAGGCTTTCGTGTCGCGGGGAAGATGGGTTGCTAAAGGTGTGCAAAAGAACCCCGACTCAGGCAACACTTTTACTTTTTGCGCGATTTGGCTCTTTTTCAGCCACAGATGGCCCCTCAGCGAGGGGGAACAGCCGACCTTGTCTGACAGCAATGTGAACCCGCGCGCCCACAGGCAGGGCTTCCCGGGCTAGGGCGTGCAATTCTTTGCCGGCTGCTGTGATCAGGCAATAGCGGTACTCTCGCCCCAAAAACTGTCGATCCCGAATGACAATGCCGCCCTGAGGATCAGGATGCAAATGCAACTCCTCCTGTCGAACCATCAACTCTGCGCAGCGCAAGCTGGGGTCGGGCTGATCCCTCAAAGCCTGGAATGGGATGTGCAGCAGCTCTTCAGCCTGCCAACCCAACTCCCGCCGCTCACAGCGCAGAAAGTTGGCCTGGGTAATAAACTCTGCCACGAAGCGAGTAGCCGGCTCCCGGTAAACCTCCTCCGGGGATCCCCATTGCTCAATACGGCCTTCCCGCATCACCGCCACCCAGTCGGAGAGGCAGAGAGCCTCCTCTTGGTCGTGGGTGACAAAAATGGCCGAGGTCTGGGTTTGCTTGAGGATTTTGCGGATTTCTTCCCGCAGGTAGTAGCGCACCTGCACATCCAAATTGCTCAGCGGCTCATCCAACAGGATCAAGCTAGGCCTGGGGGCCAAAGCCCGCGCCAAAGCCACCCGCTGCTGCTGCCCGCCCGAAAGCTCGTGGGGATAACGATGGGTGTAGTCTTCCAGGCCCACCAACCGCAACACCTCGTAAGCGCGTTCCCGCGCCTGTTGGGCAGCGCCTCGCAACTCAGCTCGCAACTCAGTTGAGGAGGAGCGATTGCCACCCCCTGCCGCCGACGCAAACGGGGTAGTGGGTCGGAGGCCAAACATCACATTGGCCAACACGTTCAAGTGGGGAAACAGGGCAAAATCCTGAAACACCAGCCCCACTCCCCGTCGCTCCGGTGGGATCCACTGCCCCTCCCCAGCCACAACCTGCCCCCCCAGGAGGATCCGCCCGCTATCCGGCTGCTCAAATCCGGCAATGGTGCGCAATAAGGTGGTTTTCCCACAACCTGATGGGCCCACAATGCTGAGGATGTCTCCTTGGGGCAGGCGAAACTCGACTTCCCGCAAAACCAACTGCCGCTGGCCGGGAAACCCCTTGCTGATGCCCTCAAGCTGAAGGATGTAGGAGGGATCCTCCCGCCCGGCAGTGGGGCTTGGAGAAAACAAAGACTCAGCCATGACGGTTGTTGTTGCAAAAGATTTTCACCATTTTTACCACACTACCATACTCCCAGACCCCACCTAGCCAGATCGAGGTTCAACAGCCAGCGGACGGATCTTGAGCAGGACAGGCTGAGGTCTCTGCGCCCTACCCTGATTCCAAGGGAAGCGATGGAAAATCAGTGTTACACTTAGTTAAGGAAGTTTCTCAGGCCTGGGCGGCGCTTGCTTGTGTGGCGCACTCCAGAGGCTTGTTCTAAATGAGTTTTGAGACAAAGTTTCCCGAACGTGCTCTGATTACAGGGGCCAGTCGAGGGATCGGCAGAGCGGTAGCCCTAGCCCTAGCCCGACAAGGGATAGCGGTGGCTCTGGTGGCCCGCTCCCAACCTGATCTGCTGGCGGTGCAGGCCCAAATCCAAGCCCAGGGCGGCAAGGCAGCGATTTTTCCCATCGACTTGGCCGACTTAGCAGCTCTGCCCCAGCAGTTGCAGGCTCTCCTGGATCGATTTGGCGTCTGCGATGTCTTGGTCAATAATGCGGGCATGGCCCACGTTGGCCCCTTGGCCACCTTACCTTTGTCGGATTGGCAGCGAGTGATCGACTTGAACTTGACGGCGGCTTTTCTGTGTGCCCAAGCCGTACTTCCCGGAATGCGCCGGCAGCGCTGCGGCACGATTGTCAACGTCATCTCGATTGCAGGCAAGCGAGCTTTTCCCAACTGGGGAGCCTACTGTGCCAGCAAGTTCGGCCTAATGGGCTTTTCTCAAGCTTTGGCCGAAGAGGAACGACAGCATGGCATTCGGGTCACCAGCCTGTGCCCTGGTGCCGTGGACACGTCCCTCTGGGATACGGGCACGGTAGGGGTCAACTTCGACCGTTCCAAAATGCTCTCGCCGGAATGGGTAGCCGACTTGATTACCTATATTGTTCGGTTGCCCACAGGTGCGGTGGTGGAAGATCTCACCTTCATGCCTGCGGTGGGAGCCTTTTAGACCTGGCTGGTTTGGGGTTGCCCGTGACTTGGGAGGGTTTTGGCTATCGCAGCCTTTGACTGGATGCCACCTGAGCTGAGTTGCATGCACCGAGTTCTCTTAGCCTTTCGTTAACCAAGGAATATCCTGCTATGACCCTTGCGAAACCCGGATCTGGCTCGCAATCTCGAATGGATGACAAAGCCCATTTCAAGTCTCGGGTGATTCGAGATCGAGCCACTTTTGCGGAAGAAGAATTGGGTAGCTCGGATGTCTCAGATCCGGCTATGGTGGCGGCGGTGGAGACGCTGCTGCGGGGGATCGGGGAGGATCCCCAACGGGAGGGGCTGCGAAAAACCCCGGAACGAGTGGTTGCGGCTTTGAAGTTTTTGACCAGTGGGTATTGGCAGTCTTTGGAGGAGCTACTGAACAGTGCCATCTTTGATGAGGGCCATGACGAGATGGTGCTGTTGCGGGATGTGTCTCTGTTTAGCCTGTGCGAGCACCATCTGCTGCCCTTTATCGGCAAAGCCCATGTTGCCTACATCCCCAAGCAAAAGGTGGTGGGCCTAAGCAAAATTGCCCGTATCGTCGAGATGTACTCCCGCCGCCTGCAGGTTCAGGAACGCCTGACACGGCAAATTGCTGAGGCCTTGATGGAGGTGCTGGATCCCTACGGGGTGGGGGTGGTTATCGAGGCTACCCACATGTGCATGGTGATGCGGGGGGTACAAAAGGCCGGCTCCTGGACGGTCACCAGCTCGATGGTGGGGGTGTTTCAGGAGGATCCCCGTACCCGCGAAGAGTTTCTGAGTCTCATTCGCCATCCGTCCAATTTTTAGGGAGCTTCCCGGAGCTTTGTCGGTGAGTGGGTTAAGCCTCTGCTCAGCTAGAAATCGCAGGAGCCCCGCACTG
>NZ_JANSIO010000529.1:0-3715 GCF_047462195.1 Synechococcus sp. R3-13
TGTTCAGGAGAGTTCAGCGTGAATGTATCAGGTTCATGCAACCATTTCCAGATATTCAGGCATTCATCTTTGAGCAGCTTAAACCGTCTGGACAGGTTGCGGTTGAGCGGTCACCTTCAGGGAGTGGAGAGCATAGCAGGCCAGCAACCAATTGAGCAGGCGGGCCACCACGCGAGCGGTTTGCCGCGTTGCGGATCCCACCGCCACCCCTCCCAGTGAAAGGCCAACCACAGGACGAGCAGCAAAGATGGCCTCACAGGTCTGCAACAGTTGGAACCAACTCACCCCCCCTGGCTCTGGGTGATGCACGGCGGGCGCTAAGGAAGGATCCAACACACTGCAGTCCACCACCAAAAACACCGGTTGATCCGGCAAAGAGGCCACCACCTGCTGGGGATCCCAGCCATCTTGGGCCCAGAATATTGGGCTGTGGTGGGCTTTCAGCCATGCGTAGGCCCGCGCACTGCCGCTGCGCAACCCCACATGGATCACCGGCAGCATGTGCTGGTAGAGCAACTCCACCCAGGCAGCACTGCCATAGCTCGTATCTTGATCCGGCTGGGTCATCTCTGGGGGCGGCATCAGGTTGGCATGAGCGCTGCAATGCACCACACTCAGAGTTGGGTAGTGCTTCCAGAGGGCACGAATGGCCCCCCAACTGGCGGCCAAGACCGAAGGCAACAGCACCGGCCATTGTTGTCGTCTCCAAGCTTGAGTCACCGCCGCCTCACACATGCCGTAGGGAGGCTCATCCACCAGCCCCGGCAACTGCGCCACCGCCAGCTTATCCACATCGATCCCCAACCTCGGCTCGAAGGCACACAGCTCCGAACCGGCATTGAGAATGGCCATCGGAGCCTGAGTGTCGTGGCCAAAGGCGGTGGGGATGAGAATGACCCTGGCATTGGATTGCGAGCTGGGATGGAGTGACCACTGGGCCATGGGCGCTGTTCCTTTTCCAGAAAGCTGTGGGTCTCCGGCTTGTTCTATGGTGGCCTACAGGGCGCCCAGGGATCCGTCTGAGGGCCAGCCGGTCTGCTACGAAAGATTACAGTTCCCAGGCGGAACTGGGGCTAAAAATCGAGTCAGTGGTAGATTCAAAGTGCTTCGCGCCGCAAACCGCGGTTTGGACAAGGCAAACCACCGCAAACCACAACGAGTTGAGAAAGGTAGACTATGGCTGTGATGGAAGGCGATCCTCGTCAGGGAGCAAAGCTGCCTCTATTTGGGGGATCCACCGGGGGGCTGTTGAGCGCAGCCGAAACCGAAGAAAAATACGTCATCACCTGGACGGGCAAGCCGGGGCAGGTGTTTGAAATGCCCACCGGCGGCGCTGCCGAAATGGTGGAAGGCAAAAACTTTCTCACCTTTGCCCGCAAAGAGCAGTGTTTGGCGCTGGGTGCCCAGTTGAGATCCGACTACAAGATCAACGACTACCAGATCTTCCGCATTCCCGCGGGGGGGGAGCCTGTGTTGGTGCATCCCAAAGACGGCGTCTTTCCCGAGAAGGTCAACGAAGGCCGTGAGCCCGTCGGCAAAGTGGATCGCAACATCGGCAAAAACAAAGAGCCGATTACCTACAAGTTCACCGGCGGGAAACCCTGGGATTGAACTCCCCACAGCTTCGCTCCCTACTGGGTTTCAGGATCCCCTAGCAAGGTCGGGGGATCTTTTGCTTGCCTGTTTTCGACAAAAAAGCTCCAGCCCACCTTGAGCTGAAGCTACGCCCGGAAGCGCTGGGGATCTCCTATATGTAGCCAGGGATCCCAGGGGCCAACCTACTTGGCAATCGCCGCGAAGAACTCCTTGGATTTCACTGGGTCGGGGTGCATGGTTTTCTGGCCGGGCTGCCAGTTGGCCGGGCAAACTTCATCGGGGTGAGATTGCACGTATTGGATGGCTTGCAGGGTGCGCAAGGTTTCATCCACACTACGGCCAAAGGCCAGGTTGTTAATGGTGGCGTGCTGGATGATCCCTTCTTTGTCGATGATGAACAGGCCGCGCAGCGCCACACCCGCTTCCGGATCCAGAACATTGTAGGCAGCGCTGATCTCCTTTTTCAGGTCAGAGACCAGAGGATACCTCAGCTCACCCACCCCTCCAGCCTTACGGTCGGTTTGAATCCAGGCCAGGTGAGAGTATTCGCTATCCACTGAAACACCCAGGATCTCGGTATCCAGCTTGGCAAAGTCGTCATAGCGGTCGCTGAAGGCCGTGATCTCCGTTGGGCAGACAAAGGTGAAGTCCAAGGGGTAGAAAAACAACACCACATACTTCTTACCCCTGTAGTCGGAGAGCTTCACCGTCTTGAATTCCATGTCATAGACAGCGGTGGCGGAAAAATCGGGAGCGGGCTGCCCCACTCGCAGGCATCCTTCCTGAGACATAAATCAACGCTCCTTGCGGTAAAGTGCAAATGTAAACCAAACCTAACATACCATACTCATAATGACTCTGCCTTAACTCGATAGATAGCGACGGATCCCAACTGCCGGGATCCGGATAATGCCCATTTCTCCATGCTGATCGGCTCAGCTCTGCAAGGGATCCCATGAGAGTGACGCTGGAGTTCTATCACTTTTGTTGTGACCGCTGTCGGCGGTGGTGGAGCCAGGCCGATGTGGAGCCCCAACCTGGGGATCGCCTGTATTGCCCCTATTGCGGCCATCAAAATTGCGTGGAGCGCATCGATACCTTTCGCAATGCTGCGCGGGGCAGTTGCCTGACCCGTCCCCCCGATGCCCCTTCTCCAGATCCGCATCCGCCCTCTGAAAAATCCGGGGATCGGCCTCAGGAGAAGCGATCCCCAACCTAGTTATCCTGGGCAAACCCAGTCCTCTTGCCCCTATGGGGCAGCCAGCCGCTAGAGCCTGTCAACCATTCAACGCATCCGCCAGAGTTCCCCGTTGCGAAGATGACCACAGGTAGAGGTCAACCTCAGGCGAGGAAGAATCCACCAGATAGCGACAGAGGCGGCGCTCTTCCAGGATGGCGGTGGAGCAGCAGCAACTGTAGACTTCCAGATAGTCGTCCGGCTCCGCCTCAAAAATCGCCTGCTGGCCGGGAAAGAGGGTGCGCTCCCAGTGGCCGGGGATCGTGCGGATCACCTGAACCTGTCCGGAACGGTTGACAAAAGCGTATCTTTTCATTGCGTTTTTTTAATTGCGTTAAGAAAAACTTATTGCCCTTAAAATAGGCTACCATCCCTGATCCCCAAGTGGCAATAGTAAGCCACCAAGACGGGGATCGCTCTTCCTGACTGGCTTTGGGAGATTTGTTCTCTCAGCTTATTGGGGTTGAGAGAATGGGATCCCGAGGAGAAGCCTGCCCTGGTAAACTGAGGGGAAGAGTCTGAAGATATCCTTAAGTTGGCCTTCACCATTCCGAGATCAGCAAGGGGGCACACCGTGGACAACAAGTTGGGGCTAGAGATCATCGAAGTCGTGGAGCAGGCTGCCATTGCCGCCGCCCGCTGGATGGGCAAAGGGGACAACAAGACCGCCGACCAGGTGGCTGTAGAGGCCATGCGGGAAAAACTCAACCAGATCCCTATGCGCGGTCGCATCGTCATCGGGGAAGGAACCCGCGATGAGGCCCCCATGCTCTACATCGGCGAAGAGGTGGGCATCTGTACCCGCCCGGATGCTGAGCAGTTCTGCCGCGTGGAAGAGCTGGTGGAGATCGATATTGCTGTGGATCCCTGTGAGGGCACCAA
>NZ_JANSIO010000529.1:3725-8341 GCF_047462195.1 Synechococcus sp. R3-13
AGTGGCCAAAGGCCAAAACGGCTCCATGGCCGTGCTGGCCATCTCCGAGAAAGGCGGCCTTCTCCATGCCCCGGACATCTACATGCAAAAGCTGGCGGCTCCGCCCCAGGCCAAGGGCAAGGTGCACATCGACTATCCGCCAGAGAAAAATCTCAAGATCATCGCCGAAAGCCTGGATCGGGAGATCTCCGATCTGACGGTGGTGGTCATGGATCGCAAGCGCCACCTCGATCTGATTCGCCAAATTCGAGAGGCGGGGGCGCGGGTGAAGCTGATTACCGATGGCGACATCTCGGCGGCTCTCTCGGCAGGCTTCAATGGCACCGGCATTCATGCTCTGATGGGGATCGGAGCTGCTCCTGAGGGGGTGATCTCGGCAGCCGCTCTGCGGTGCTTGGGCGCCCACTTCCAGGGTCGGCTGATCTACGATCCCGAGGTGGTTCAGGCAGGCACCTACTTGCCACCCGTGGAGGAAACGCGACGGGAACTCAAAGAAAAAGGCATCGAGGATCCCGACAAGGTGTGGGAGTGTGAGGAGCTGGCCAGTGGCAAGGAAGTCCTCTTTGCTGCCACCGGGATCACCGATGGTGACTTGATGCGCGGGGTACGTTTCTTTGGGGGTGGGGCCCGCACCGAGACCTTGGTGATTTCCAGCCAATCCCGCACGGTGCGCTTTGTGGATACCATCCACATGAAAGATGGCCAGCAGCCCCGCGGACTGCAGCTGCGCTAAGGGATCCCTATCTAACATCCTCGCAGATCGGGGCGGCTTTCCCCTGGTGAAGGTCGCCCTTGCCTTTTTGGGAAAGTTACGAAATCTATCAAGCCCCAACCCGTGAAAACGTAATAACTCTTCAGCAAAATCCGGCAAAACCGGTTCGATACTGGTTTTAGGGTTTAGGTAGGCTGAGAAAAGTTACCTAAGCTTGCTGGAACCGAGTAAAGGGATCCCCTCGTATCGGTCACAGCTCTTGCTTTCTCTCTGAAACAATATTTGCTTTTGTTCAGAGTTTTTGTTTTTAATAACTTTTGCTGTTGCTGTACAGACGACGGAGAGGCATGTTTATCGCGGTTGTCGGTCTTAGCCATCGCACAGCTCCTGTGGAGATTCGGGAGCGCCTCAGCATCGCGGAGGCGGAGGTGGGAGAGACGATCCAGCAGCTTCGCGCCCACCCCCACATTGAGGAGGCTGCGATCCTCAGCACCTGTAACCGGCTGGAGGTCTACATCGTCACCTCGGAAATGGAGAGTGGTGTACGGCAGACGATGCAGTTCTTGGCTGAGCTGAAAGGGATCCCCTTGCCCCAACTGCGTCCGCACCTGTTTACCCTTCTTTACCAGGATGCGGTAACCCACCTGATGCGGGTGGCTGCCGGGCTAGATAGCTTGGTGCTGGGAGAAGGGCAGATCCTCTCGCAGGTGAAAAAAGCCCAGCAACTGGGCCAAGCCTGCAACGGCATGGATCGCATCCTCAATCGCCTTTTTAAGGCAGCCATTACCGCCGGCAAGCGCGTCCGTACCGAAACGGAGATCGGCACCGGCGCCATGTCCATCAGCTCGGCAGCGGTGGAGCTGGCCCTGCAAGAGCAGGGATCCCTCTCTCAGGGCAAGGTTACCGTGGTGGGGGCGGGGAGAATGGCCCGTCTGTTGGTGCAGCACCTGTTGGCCAAGGGGGCAGTCGATATCACGCTGGTGAACCGCTCCCTGGAGCGAGCCGAAGCCCTGGCCAAGCAATTTGAGCAGCCGATCCAGGTGTTGCCCTGGGAGTCGCTGCTGAACAGTGTGGCCGAGTCCAACTTGGTCTTCACCAGCACCGGCGCCACCCAGCCGATCCTGAACTACCAGCAACTGGCAGGGGTGCTGCAGCCAGATCAGCCGCTGTTGTTGGTGGATATCTCTGTGCCCCGCAACATCGATCCCGACGTGGAAAAGCTGAAGGGGGTACAGGTGTTCAATGTGGATCACCTCTCCCGCGTCGTGGAAGAAAACCGCGCCCAACGGCAAAAGCTGGCTCTGGCTGCCGAAGCCCTGGTGGAAGAAGAGGTGGATCAATTCATGGAGTGGTGGCGTTCTCTGGAGACGGTGCCCACCATTTCCAGCCTGCGCCACAAGGTGGAGTCCATCCGCGAGCAGGAGATGGAAAAAGCTCTCTCCCGCCTGGGCAAGGACTTTGCCGAGAAGCACCTGGAGGTGATCGACGCCTTGACCCGCGGCATCGTCAACAAGATCCTGCACGACCCGATGGTGCAACTGCGGGCCAAACGGGATATTGAGGCGCGGCGAGCAGCCATGCGGATCTTGCAGGAACTGTTCAACCTGGATCCGGTGGTGTTTCAAGCCCAGCAGGAGCGCTAGGGATCCCTTGGCGAAGAGCGCATGACTTGAAGAATTGTAACAGCTCTCCCATCTGGGGTGGAGGGCACCCCTTAGGATACAAAGCGTAAGCCACAGGATCTGGGATTATGTTCGGACAATACGAAGTTTTTGTGCAGTTGGCCCTGCTGGCCTTGATTGTCTTGGCAGGCCCGGCGGTCATCCTGCTGCTCTATCTGCGCGGCGCCGATATGTAGGGGATCCCTTTGGATATTGAGGCAGTCGGGATAACCCTTTGGGAGTGCTGGGGCTAAGCCCAAAGCCAGGAGTGTTTAGCAACGTAACGCTCCTTTGCGTTAGAGTTGTAAAGAAATCCCTAGGGCACTCCTGCTTGTAGGGCGACATCCTGCTGGTCAATGGTTAATATGTCACTCCCCATCCGCAACGTCGCCATCATTGCCCATGTTGACCATGGCAAAACCACCCTCGTGGATGCCCTGTTGCGCCAGGCGGGCATCTTTCGGGAGGGGGAAGACATCCCCACCTGTGTGATGGACTGCAACACGCTGGAGCGGGAGCGGGGCATCACCATCTTGGCCAAAAACACAGCCGTCCGCTACGGCGAAACCTTGATCAACATCGTCGACACCCCTGGCCACGCCGATTTCGGGGGCGAGGTGGAGCGGGTGCTGGGGATGGTGGAGGGCTGCTTGTTGATCGTGGATGCCAACGAAGGCCCGATGCCGCAAACCCGCTTTGTGCTGCGCAAAGCCTTGGAGAAGGGCCTACGCCCAATTGTGGTGGTCAACAAGATTGATCGGCCTCGCGCCGAGCCCTACAAAGCCGTCGACAAGGTGCTGGATTTGTTCTTGGAGCTGGGGGCAGACGAAGACCAGTGCGACTTCCCCTATCTATTTGCCTCTGGGTTGCGCGGCTTTGCCCTGGAAGAAGCCCATCTCAAAGCCTTTCTGGAAGGGAAGTACAGCGGATCCCTGGATATGAAGCCTCTTTTCGAGGCCATTCTCAAGCATGTCCCACCTCCCATTGGGGATCCCGGCAAGCCCCTGCAGCTGCAGGTCACCACGCTGGAGTATTCGGAATACCTGGGCCGGATCGTGATCGGCAAGATCCACAACGGCACCATCCGTCTGGGGGATCCATTGGCAGTGGTGAAAGAGGATGGATCCATTGCCAAGGGCAAAGTAACCAAGCTGTTCGGCTTTCAGGGCCTGCAGCGCATCGAGCTGACGGAAGCCACCGCCGGCCACATTGTTGCTGTGGCGGGGTTTGCCGAGGCCAACATTGGCCACACCCTCACCTCTCCCGAAAATCCCCAGGCTCTGCCGCTCATCAAAGTGGACGAGCCCACATTGCAGGTGATGATCTGCGTCAACGACTCCCCCTTCGCCGGGCAAGAGGGTACTTTTGTAACTTCGCGGCAACTGCGGGAGCGCCTGATGCGGGAGTTGGAAACCAACGTGGCGCTGCGGGTGGAAGAAACCGACTCGCCGGATCGCTTTTTGGTGTCGGGGCGAGGCGAGCTGCACCTGGGCATCCTGCTAGAAACCATGCGGCGGGAAGGCTATGAGTTTCAGGTGGGGCAACCGAAGGTAATTTTCCGCGAGGTCAACGGCCAGCCCTATGAGCCCTACGAGTGTTTGGTGCTGGATGTGCCGGAAGCGACGGTGGGGGCCTGCATCGAGCGGCTGGGGCAACGGCGGGGAGAAATGCAGAACATGATGGTGGGATCCGATGGTCGGGCTCAGCTGGAGTTTGTCATTCCGGCGCGAGGGCTGATCGGCTTTCGGGGGGAGTTTATCCGCATCACCCGCGGCGAGGGGATCATGAGCCACAGCTTTTTGGAATACCGTCCCCTGACCTCTGAGATGGAAATGCGCCGCAACGGGGTGCTGATCGCTTTTGAAGAAGGGGTGGCCACTACCTATGCCCTCAAGAATGCGGAAGATCGAGGTGTATTCTTTATTACGCCAGGTACCCGCGTTTACAAGGGCATGATCGTGGGCGAGCACAACCGTCCCCAGGACTTGGAGTTGAACGTCTGCAAAACCAAGCAACTGACCAACCACCGAGCTGCGGGCGGGGAGGAGCTGGTGCACTTGCAAGCGCCGGTGGAGATGACCCTGGAGCGGGCTTTGGAATACATCGGCGAGGATGAGCTGGTGGAGATCACGCCCCAGTCGGTGCGCCTGCGCAAGGCACAGTTAACGCCCTCTCGCCGCTAGTTTTCTCAGCCAACTGGAAGAGAGCATGATTCTAGGTTGTGTTGATCTTTCATTTGAGCC
>NZ_JANSIO010000530.1:0-633 GCF_047462195.1 Synechococcus sp. R3-13
ATCAAAATCGCAAATTGCAACGGCAGCGTGAGTGTTAATGCCAGTGTTGTAACCATAATGGCCGACTCACCACGTGAACTACGCCAGACCCGCGCCATTGCTTTGTGGTCAACCATACCGAGCGCGGCAACCATCAATGTTCCCGCTAGCACAGCACGCGGAATGATGGCGAGAATCTCGTTCAACAGACTGGTCCCGATTAGAACGGTAATACCTGAAATAACACCGGTGAGCGCTGTCTTGCCACCTGCCTGATACGCCAGGGCCGAGCGGTTGAATGAGCCAGAACACGGCATGCCGGAAAAGATTCCAGCAGCGATGTTCGATAATCCCTGCCCAACAAATTCCTGATTGCTGTCAATTCGTTGACCGGTGTAGCCAGCAATTGCACGTGCGATAGCAATGGCTTCAACCAGACCAATAATGGCCAACGCAAGTGCACCGTTTGCCAACTGTCCAATCAATTGGATATCGACGGGAAGCTGTGCTAAAGGTGGAAAACCTGCCGGCACCTCCCCCATTAAGCGCACACCCTGCTGTTCCAGGTCGAAAACCCAGACAATGAAAGTCATAATGACAATACTCAAGAGTGAGGCCGGCAATGTGCGGGTAAAGTTGGGAATCGTGTAGATA